>JAPOIC010000229.1 GCA_029979145.1 Opitutaceae bacterium | reverse complement strand
GTGATCGGCTTTTGGCCCGCCCCGCTGCTGATCGTGCTCACCCTGACCGCCCTGCCGATCTCCTATCGCTGGGCCGGCAATCTCATCTATACACTCGCCGGCGAGGAAGCCCCGGTGCGCGGCGGTCCGCCGGGTGCAGCCGCCCCGACCGCAACCATTCCCGCTCCGGCCGCGGGCACGCGGCCCGCGGGCCCGGACGCCTTGCTCACCTCCGTCCAGACTGCACTGCCACAATGGCAGGAAATCACGATCCGCGTTGGCGGAGGTCGCGCCCCTCGCGGCGGGAGTGATGCAACCAGCACCAGCGGACCGCAGCCCGTCGCGGTCAGCGTCAAGGTGCCCGGCACCTGGCCGCGCACCGCCTCGACCAGTCTCACGCTGAATCCGTTCACGGCGGAAATCATGCAGACCGAGACCTTCGCCGACCTGACGCCGGCGCGACGGTTTCGCACCTGGACCCGTTTCCTCCATACCGGCGAAGCGCTGGGTTGGAGCGGACAACTGGTCGCCGGCCTCGCGTCGTTGGGCGGATGCTTTCTCGTCTACACCGGCTTCGCACTGACGTGGCGTCGTTTCACCCGCTGGCGCGCCACGCGGTCGGCGTGACGCCAATCCGCGACACGGCCGCTTCGTGTCATCGCGGCGATTAAGGGCTTTTCTTCCGCGGACGGGACGCCAACCCTGCCCGGACTCCTTTCTCATGAAATCCCGCAAGTCCCACTTCCCCCGCATCAAGACCATCGCCTTCGAAGGCCCGGGCTCGACCAACCCGCTCGCGTTCCGACACTACAACCCCGACGAGGTGATCGACGGCAAGACGATGAGCGCGCACCTGCGCTTCGGCATCGCCTACTGGCACTCGTTCCGCGGCACCGGCTCGGATCCATTCGGCCCCGGCACGATCGTGCGCCCGTGGGAAAAGGGCAAAGACCCGGTCTCCGTCGCCAAGGTGCGCATGGACGCCGCCTTCGAGTTTTTCCAAAAAATCCGCGCGCCGTTCTGGTGTTTCCACGACCGTGACATCGCGCCTGAGGGCCGCACCCTCGCCGAGTCCAACCGCCACCTCGACAAGATCGTCGCCCACGCCAAGTCCCTCCAAAAGGCCACCGGCGTGAAGCTGCTCTGGGGCACGGCCAACTTGTTTTCGAACCCGCGCTTCATGTGCGGCGCCGCCACCAATCCCGACGCCCACGTCTTCGCCTACGCTGCCGCGCAGGTGAAGAAGGCCCTCGAGGTCACCAAGGAACTCGGCGGCGAGAACTACGTGTTCTGGGGCGGCCGCGAAGGCTACGAGACGCTGCTCAACACCAACCTCAAGCGCGAACAGGACCACCTCGCGGCCTTCCTCCACATGGCCGTCGCCTACGCCAAACGCATCGGCTTCAAGGGCCAGTTCCTCATCGAACCCAAGCCGAAGGAGCCGACGAAGCACCAATACGATTTCGACGTCGCCAGCGGCATCGCCTTCCTCCGCACCTACGGACTCGAGAAGCATTTCAAGTTCAACATCGAGACCAACCACGCCACGCTGGCCGGCCACACGTTCCAGCATGAGATCGAGGTCGCCGCGGCCCAGGGCCTGCTCGGCTCGATCGACGCCAACTCGGGCGATCCGCTCCTTGGCTGGGACACCGACCAGTTCAATACCGACGTGCGCGAGCTCACCCTCGCCATGCTCTCGATCCTGCGCGCCGGCGGCCTCGGCACCGGTGGTTTCAACTTCGACGCCAAGCTCCGCCGTCCCTCCATCGACGCCGAGGATCTCTTCCACGCGCACATCGGCGGCATGGACGCCTACGCCCTGGCCTTCAAGCTGGCGCGGTCGATCCTCGCCGACGGCGGGTTCGAGCGGTTCGTCGCGGAGCGCTATGCCTCCTTCGACTCCGGCTTCGGTCGCGACATCGAGACCGGCAAGGCCACGTTCGCGTCCTTGGAGAAGCTTGTGCTCACCAAGCTCGGCGAGCCGAAGCCCCGCTCCGGCAAGCAGGAGTATCTTGAGAACCTGCTCGCGCGTCACCTTCACGGCTGAAGCCGCTTGGCCGGGATCCGCAAAGCCGCTCGCAAGGGCGGCTTTTTTGTGACCAAGTCAGCGCGTTCGCGTCTATCCGTCATGCGCCTTTTCTTTTCCCTCCTCGCCTTTGTCTGCTTCGTCGGCTGCGCCGCCAAAACCACCCGCCTGAATCCCGAGCTGAAGCTCGGCCAGTTCAAACGGGTCTACGTCGAGAAGCGGCTCAACGACAACCGCGCCACGGACGAAATTATTGCGGCCGAGCTGCGCCGGCGCGGCTTCGAGGCCGGCTGCGGTCATCTCACCATGATGCCGCGCGAGACCGAGGTGATCATCACCTACGATGCGCGCTGGACCTGGGATTTCCGATCCTACCTGATCGAGTTGCAGCTCAACGCTCGCACCGCCCACAGCAACAAGCCCATCGCCTTCGCCACCTACCGCCAAACCGGCATCATCCCGAAGGACCCGGAGAGGGTCGTGTCGAAGCTGCTGACCGAGTTTCTCGAATGAATCCGACCGGCGCCAGGCGCGACGCCGAGGACCAGCGCTTCCTGGATGCCTTCGACTCAGGCGCCCTTTCGCCACGCGACTTTCACCACCGCGAACACCTGCGCCTCGCCTGGCTCTGCGTGATTCAATCCGGGACGGAGGCGGCCATGGAAGAATTTCCCCGCCTGCTGCGGGCCTTCCTGGCGCGCCACCGCGTGGATCCGGCGAAATACCACGAAACCGTCACGATCGGCTGGCTGCTGCTGGTCGGCGCGCGGGTCAGCACCGAGCCGGCGGCCCCTTCGTTCGCAAGTTTCGCGACGCGTCACCCCGACCTGCTCACCAGTGATCTCCTTTTCGCGCACTATTCGCGCGCGCGGTTGCTCTCCGCCGGAGCCCGGTCCGCCTTTATTCCGCCCGATCTCGCGCCGCTTCCCGGGGCCGGCCATTGACCTTGCCAGCCGGCGCCGTCCCCGGAAGTTTACGGCCATGAAAACGATCGCCGGCGTAGCCCTGCTCGCTTTTCTCGCCACCACCCCCGTGGCGTCCGCCCGGAACGAGAAAAAAGCCGACCCGGCCCCCGATGGCCCGGTTTTTGTGATGGAGCCCTACACGATAATGGAGATCCCGCCCAAGCTCTCCTTCGGCATGGCTTTGGAAGTGTGGAGCAACGGCAACACCGGCAAGGTCACCGCGGTTTACATCCAGAAGGTGAAGCCGTTGTCCCACGGCGACGAACTGGGCCTCGGGCCGCGCGCCCGCATCGACAAAATCGACGGCGTGCCAATCGAGCTGCTCGAAGCGTCCTTCAACAACGACACTATCCTCAACAAGACATTCATCAATCGAAGGCTCGGCGACCGCGTCGTCTTGGAGGTGGTGGTAGAAGGCGCCCTGGAGTCCAGGACCGTGGTGATTATCGAAAAACCCTCGGTCAACATGGGGATTCGCATGATCAACTGGAGCCCGGAGAAGAAATAGCGACCCCAACACCGACCGTCCGCGGATTCGAACTGTAAGACTCCGCCGCCATTGTCCCGTGGCTGCGCCGGCGGCT
>JAPOIC010000140.1 GCA_029979145.1 Opitutaceae bacterium | reverse complement strand
GTGATTTCGGGCGCCGAGCGGTCGATGACGAAGTCGTCGGTCTCGAACTCAGCGGACAGACGTTGCGCCTCCGGGCGCGGCGCAGTTTCGCGCACCGCGAGACGGGTGCGATAGACCCCCTCGGGCAAATGCGAGATCTCGAACTGGGCGTAGAGCTCGGTGGTGTCGATGACCAAGTCTGACCATGCCTGCGCACCGGGACCTCGGATCGAAAAGGTGCTGACAAGGTTGTCGCCGTTCTGGTCGTTGACGTCCCAGAATACGACCTGCGAGCCGGGTTGAGGCACGATCTCGGAGCTGAGGAAATTGTCGCGACGGGATCCCCCGGAGCCACTTTGCAGGATCTGTCCGAGCGACGTGCCGGGACGCTCCGGGCGGTCGACGGCGGGAATCAGGGCGAAGTTGGGCGATAGCACCCGGAAATTCTGCAACTGGGGCCGGCGATTTTGCGGCAGGGTATAGAGCGTGGCCGCCGAGATTTCGAGCGGTCCGAACTTGGCCTTTACGCGGATCTGCACGTAGCGCCCGCGGAGCCCGGGCACGGTCCACGCACCATCCTGCGCCACGGCCGGGTGCCACGAACCCCAGCCCTCGAGTTCGTCGCTGCTGGAGCTGGCGCGCAGATCCACGGCAATCGCGGACTCGCCGCCGACACTCGGCTCAAACCGCAGTGCGCCAATTTCCGAAGGCACGGTCAGGTCGATCCGGTTGGACTCGGCCGCGAGCGGATTGGTGTGACTAAAGCGCATGCGCTCCACGCCGCCGGGGTTGTTGCCAATCAGGAAGAAATCGCCGTCGCCCGCTGGCACGATGGCGTTGACTTGGGCGGCAGTGGCACCGGCAAACGTGAGGCTGCGCATGCGGGCCGGCTCATAGCCGAGCAACTCGCCTTCTTCGCCGCCTGTGATCAGCACCAAGTCGCCCTCGCGCTGAAGTTGATAGAATGCAGTGTTGAGCCGCGTCGCCACGGTCTCCGGAAATCCGCCGTCGGGAAACCACAGGAGCTGGCCGCGGCCGCGAAATTTCTCAGCGACCGGCGCGGGGGCGGCCGGAGTGAGCGTGACAGTTTCTTCCTGGCCGTCCTTTTCCTCTTCGCCGTTGTTTTCCTTGCCGTTCTTCTTGATCCCATTCTCGGTGCCACGTTTCACGCGGGCCTCGCGATTGTCTGCCGCCGTGGTCAGGGCGGCGAAAAATCCGCCCTCCCAATCCAGCAGGGCGGTTACCTCACTGGCGCGGTTTTCGGCAAGGACCTCGGGCGAAGGGTTGCCCGGGGCAAACGCATAGATGTTACCTTTCGGGGCCGAGCCGGCGATAACCGTGCCGTCCGGGCGGCGGAGTAGGCTGCGGACGTTATCATCGCGGATCTGGCCGAAAAGCGTAATGCCGCGGGCCTGCAAGGCATCGGCCGTGGTCAACTTCTCGGGCACCAGTCCGGCGGCTTCGAATTTTTTCAGGTCGACGCGGTAAATCCGGCCCGGATCGCCGGTGGCTACCAAGACGTCGGGTTGGCCTTTCAGGCTGCCAAAACTGATCTCAAGCACGGAGCCAACCGGCAACTCGGCCCGGGCCACGACTTCGCCGTTCCGCACCAGCGCCAGCGCACCGGCGGGCGAGGTTCCGGCGAGCAAAGAGCCATCCGGCAGCGCGGCCAAGGCCAGGACGTGGGCGTCAGACAACTCGGCGACTACGGTCGAGTGGTAGTTTCCCGCGGCGTCGGCCTGGATTGCCAGGATGCGACCATCTGGCCCGCTTCCGACATACAGGATGTCCTCAATCCGGACGCCACTCCACAGCAAGTCGGCGTCGTTGACCAAGGTGAGTGGGTGCACATCGGCCCCGCTGGTCAAGCGGCCGTCCGAACGCGCGGCGAGCCCGTGGAGATTGCGACTGGATACTTCGCGGAAGAAGTCGATCGAGCGAGAGGTGGAAAGCGGATCGGCCGTGGCGGTGAGGCCGGCCACGAGCAAGACGGAGAGGGAACGCAGGTAGGGCATGGTCAGTCGTCGACGCGGAAGGATTTGCGCAGAAGTCCGGGCACGAGCCGTCCGGCCAATGAACGGCCTTCCCAGAGTGTGTTGGCCGCTGGGCGAACTTGGTAACGGGCTTGGTCGGAACGTTGCGCGATGCGCGTAATGGAGTCCGGCAATTCCCGGCTGGTGGTGGCTTGATCGATGAAAACTCGGCCATTTTCCACCACCGCGACCACCATGCCCTCGGTTGAGCGTGCCGCGCGCACGAATTCGAGGAAGGCCGGAAAGCTGCGCAGTTGGGTCGAAGAGACGACATGGCGTCGACCGGTCAACGCGTCGAGGGCGGCGCCATTGGTCACGACGACGTCGAGTTGCTTGCCCCGCCAATCGGGCGAAACGGGAATAGCCACGACCTCGCGGCCGGCATTGCCCTGAAAATCGCGCCAACCGACGGTCACGGCCAGGGTTTCGCCGGGCGTGACGGCGTTGCGCGAGAGCTGGATAAACTCGAGGGCGGTCAGCGGGTTTTCCGCCAGCGGGGTGACGTGGACTTCGATCCCCGCAGGAAAGACCTCGGCATATGGATTCTGCAGCAATGCGCCGACATCGTTGGCGAAGCCCGACAGGCCCTGCAACACGCCTTGGGTGCCGCCAAAGAGCACCTCGGTGGTCACAGCGTCGTCGCCTTCAAATCTGTAGCTGGCGGTCAGTCGGGCGCCATGACTGAAGCCGGCTTCATTTGAACCCAGCACGGCTTGCGCTGCGCCAGTGCCAACGGCGAGTGGCGTCAGCTGGGGATGACGCACAGCGCGGAAATTCAACTGCCGTTCACTGCCATCGGAGCCGTCGACCGTGATGCGAATGGGAATCATCTCCGGGCCCGGACCGCGGCGTCCGGCCACGGCGGAGAGCCGGTCCTGGTCGATGGTGCCGATAATATCGCCGGTGTTGGCCACCTTGAGGGAGCTTTCGTTCGAAGGCAGAATGGTCACGATCTCGGCCCGCGCCATGGGCAGGGAGACATCGCCGAGATTGAGCATCGGGTGACCGAAGGCGACGACCTGGTCGCCGGCGACGTAGGAGACCGTGCCGGTGGCCGCGAGGGTGATGTCGCCAGAAGTCACTGCCACCGCCACGGCGTCACCGGCGCGCAAGGGCGGGGAGCTCGTGGTGGCATCACTCCCAGTCGTGCTGCCGCCGAGCGAACTGATCTGCAGCCCAAGTTTGGCAAACTGAGGCCGCATCCAGTCGACCACGCGCGGAGCGACCCCGCCGAAAGTGAAGACCGGCGAAAGCGGCCGGAAACCCTCATCGGCGGCGGGCACGGACGCCGTGACGTTGGCGGAAGGCGGACCTTGTCGGGCGGCGAAGGTGTCGGACTTTTTTCCGACTTCGAGCAAGTCACTGATCGGCGTGAATACGGCGTAGCGCACGGTTTCAAATTTTTGGACCTGATAGGAGAGGGCGCCGGCGAGCTTGCCGTCGATGTAGAGCGGGCTGCCGCTCATGCCGGCCACGGCGCCCATTTTCTGGACCCGCTCGTCGGTGAGCTGGCAAAGGATGAGTGACTTGCCGGGTCCGAGGGCGTTGCGCACCACGCCGGTGACCTCGACCTGAAAAGGCTCGGGTTCGGTGCCGTGGAAGACCGTCCACACCTCGCCGTGCATGCCGGGCTTCAGTTCATCCAACTCCAACAATGGCGCGTCGGTTGGCTGGGCCATAGCGGCGGCGGCCAGCAGGCTAAACAGGAGGAGGCGACGCATGATAGGATGACTAAGACGGGATTGGTTTCTTAGGCAAACCCTCGCCCCTAAAGTTTCTGCAGATTCCGGGTAAAGACTTCGCAAGCCCGGTCAATGGCCGAGCCCTCGTGCGCCGTGCTCAGAAAGCCGGCTTCATACGCGCTGGGGGCGAGGTAGACGCCGTCGTTCAGGCAGCCGAAGAAGAAGCGCTTGAACAAGGCGGCATCGCTTTGCACCGCCGTCGTGTAGTCCCGCACGGGCGCGGCATTGAAGAAAATACTGAACATCGAGCCGCGCTGCGGCACCTGCACCGGCAGGCCCTTGGCTTCGGCTGCGGACTTCACGGCATCGCGCAGTCTCGCGCCGAGTGCATCCAGGCGAGCGTAGGGATCCAATTCGTCGAGCAATCGGAGCGAGGCAATACCCGCAGCCATCGCGAGCGGATTGCCGCTCAAGGTGCCGGCTTGGTAGACCGGACCCCTCGGCGCGAGGCAGTCCATGATATCGGCCCGGCCGCCGAAGGCCCCGACCGGCAGGCCACCGCCGATGATTTTGCCGAGTGTGGTGAGGTCCGGGGTGATGGCTTCCAATTCCTGCACGCCGCCGCGCGCGAGGCGAAAGCCCGTCATGACTTCGTCAAAGATGAGCAGGGCGCCATGGCGCGCGGTCACGTCGCGCACCGCCTGCAGGTAGCCTGCGTCGGGCATGATGAAACCGACATTGCCGCAATAGGGCTCAAGGATGACGCTGGCAATCTGCCCCGGATTGGCGGTGAACGCCGCCTCCAATGCCGCGACATCGTTGTAGGGCAGAACGATCGTCTCGCGCGCAAACGAGGCCGGCACGCCGGCGCTGTCTGGGTTGCCGTGGGTCAGAGCCCCTGAGCCGGCCTTGATCAACAGTGAATCGCTGTGGCCGTGGTAGCAGCCGGCGAACTTGATGATCTTGTCGCGCTTCGTGAAGCCGCGCGCCAAACGGATCGCCGACATCGTAGCCTCGGTGCCGCTGTTGCACATGCGGACTTTATGAATTGAGGGAAAGAACCGCACGATCAGCTCCGCCATCTCGACTTCGTAGGGATTCGGCGTCCCGAACGAGGTGCCATGCTCCAGCGCGGCGGCGATGGCGGCTTTGATGACCGGGTGGTTGTGCCCGTGAATGGCGGGGCCCCACGTGCAGACGAAGTCGATCAATGCCCGGTCATCCGCGGTGGTAAGCGTGGCACCTTGGGCGGATTTCACGAAAAACGGCGCGCCACCCACGGAGCGAAACGCGCGCACCGGCGAGTTTACACCGCCGGGAATCAGGCGTTGAGCGCGGGCAAAAAGGTCGGTGGATGCAGACATGAAAACTCAGGGTTCAGTCGTCGCGCTTGACCCACGCGGCGCCGATGATGCCTTGCGCGATCCCCAAAGCCAGGGGCCTCTCGGCCGCCTCCCCCCGGTAAGCGACGCCGCGGTTCATGCGGTGCTTGCCGGTGAGCAGCGTGCGGCCCCGGGCCCACTGGGCGATGAAGAGAATCATCAAGAACACACCGACGGCCACAAGTTGTCCCGGGCGCACCCGGCTGGGTTTGAATTTCATCAGCTGACGTATTTCTGGACGTTAGGGATGTGGCGGCCAGCGCCGAGGGCGAGGGGCGTTAACTTGCGCCCGGGGGCGGCTTGCTTGCGCTTGTATTCGTTGAGGTCGACCCTGCGCACGCCGTCCCGCACCACTTCGGCCGGGAAGCCTTGGACGATCAAGTCGCGGGTCGACAGGCCTTCCTCGACGTAACCCTGCAGAATGGCATCGAGCTGGTCGTAGGGCGGAAGACTGTCCTGGTCTTTTTGGCCGGGTCGCAACTCAGCGCTCGGCGCCTTCTCAATCGTGTTCCACGGGATGATCTCGCACTCGCGATTAATCCAACGGCAGAGGGCGTAGACCTGCGTCTTGAACAGGTCGCTGATCACCGCGAGGCCGCCGGCCATGTCGCCGTAAAGCGTGCAGTAACCCACCGCGACCTCGCTTTTGTTGCCCGTGGTGAGGAGGAGG
>JAPOIC010000156.1 GCA_029979145.1 Opitutaceae bacterium | reverse complement strand
TAACCCCAAGCTAAAGATGCTAGGATATTTCACTATGGTCATCGACAGTTCCCCCGTTAATACCCCCGAGGCCGACTCCCTGGCCGAGCAATTTGCCCGCGACGGCTATGTCATGGTCCGCGGTATGTTTTCCCCGGCGGAGGTGGAAGAGATCCGGCAGACCTTTGCCAAAATCCACGAGGAAGGCGTGCCCGGGCACTACGATCGCCACGTCGCGCACGACGGCGTGGAAAACCCCAACGACCCGCTCTATCAGTATCCGCGCGTCATGATGCCGCACCGTTACAATGAGACGGCGCGCCGCTACATGCTGCATCCGAAGGTGCGGGCGTGCCTGAGCACGTTTTTCGGCCAGGAGCCCGTGGGCACGCAGAGCATGTTTTATTTCAAGCCCCCTGGTGCGCGGGGTCAGGCGCTGCATCAGGACCAGTTTTATCTGTTGGTTGAACCGGGCACCTGCATCGCGGCGTGGACTGCAATCGATGACTGCGACGCCGATAACGGCGGCATGATGGTCGTGCCCAACACCAAGGACGCCCCGGTGGTTTGCCCGGATGAGGCCGACAAAGGCGAAAGCTACACCCGGCATTTTGTCCCGGTGCCGAAGGGCCAGAAACCCGAGCTCGTGAAAATGAAGGCGGGCGACACGCTGTTCTTCAACGGCAACGTCATCCACGGCTCCGGCCCCAATCGCTCGAAGGACCGCTTCCGTCGGGCGTTTATCTGCCACTACGCCCAAGGCAATTTGGCGCGTATCTCCGGCAGCTATCATCCGCTCGTGCGGATGGACGGCACGGACTACGAGGTCGAGGTGCAGAGCTCCGGCGGCCCTTGCGGCGAAGGCTGGAGCGGCAGCCTCCACTGAGGCCTATCCGCCTTCCGGTTTTTCACGACCCGCCCGAAACGGCGGGTCGTTTTATTTGATGCGCACGGCGACCGAGAATGTCTCGGTCATGCCTGGGGAGACGAAGTGCAGTCCGCGCTTGTGCTCAGGTGCGTTGGGCGGTCCCATCCATGGCTCGACGCAGTAAAACGGTGCCTCAGCACCTCCGGTCCAAGTCACAACGGTTGCATCCGCCGCCGGCACCTTCGCGGTCCCGTGCGTGATCACGACGTCGCCGGCGTGACCGGGCTCACCAAACACCACGGTGTTGTCGCGGAGGCCGGTGTGGATGGCATCCACGAGCTCGGGATTGGCGAAGTTTTCAATCTCCCTCGATTCGGGCCCCGGGGTCAGGGTGCCGTTGCGGGCATGCCGGAAACGCTGGCTGGCGGGAATGCGGATCGCGTAGTCGCTGCGCTTCAGCCCTTCCGTCCACGGTAAGGTGAAATAGAAGTGATGCCCGGCGCTCCACGGCAACGGCTCGGTCCCGAGGTTCTGGAGCGTGAGCTCGCAGATCAGGCCGAGCGACTCGAAGCGGTAGCGCACGGTGAATTCGTAGTCGTAGGGGTAGACCGTCTTGGACTCTTCGTCCGGAAGAAACAGAGCCGTGAAGCCGGCGGCATCGATCTGCGTGATCTTGAAGGCGCCTTGACGGGCCAGGCCGTGCATCGGCATCGGCCGGCGCACGCCATCCGGTGCGCGCCAGAAGTGAATGTCACCTTGGTCAAAGGTCCGGGCGTTGAAGGGGAAAAGGATCGGGTTGCCACCGCGCACGTGCGCGATCTCGGCGAGGTCGGCGTCCTCGGGCCAATAGAGCACGTCGCGCACGGAGCCATCGCCGAGAGCGACGTTCCAGTTCATCAGCCGCGCACCCTTTTCGGGCAACGCGAGAAAGGTCGAATGTCCCACGCGCCAATGGAGGAGTGTTTCGCCACCAAACGTGACTTTTTCCATGGCTCCGTGAAATCGATTCACGGGCAAACGGGCAACGGGTTTTTGGAAAGATCCGGTGAATTTCCAGCGGCGCGATGCTTGCGCCGCCGGTTAAGGCGGTTAGTTTCGCCGGACCATGCTGCGCAAACTCCTCATCGGTCTGCTGACTCTGCCGGCGTTGACTGCATTTGCGCAGGAGTTGGTGGCACCGCCGCCGGCGGAGAAGCCGGTGCAGGTCATGGTTATCCCGGTGCGCGAGCAAATCGGAAAACCCGTGCTCTACGTGGTGCGCCGCGGCCTCAAGGAGGCCATCGACCGCGGTGCGGGCGTGGTCGTAATCGACATGAAGACCCCGGGCGGCCGGGCCGACGTGATGCTGGACATCATGGAGGCGCTGGATCGTTTCCCCGGCGAGACCATCACCTACGTCAACGACGAGGCGGGTTCGGCGGGCGCCTTGATCGCGGCCGTTACCGATGAGATCTACTTTGCCCCCAATGGCGTGATGGGCGCAGCGGAGCTCGTGAGCGGATCGGGCAGTGATGTGCCCGACGCCCTGAAGCGCAAGATGACGAGCTACATCAACGCCAAAGTCCGGGCATTGTCGTCGTCGGAGCCGCGTCGGGCCGACGTGCTGAAAGCCATGACCAGCCCGGATTTCGAGCTTAAGATTGGCGACACGGTGCTCAAGCCGGCCGGTGAACTCTTGACCGTGACGGCCGACGAAGCCGTCGCCTTACACGGCGAGCCCGCGGCGCCGTTGCTGGCGCAGGGAATTGCCGACGATGTGGATTCCTTGCTGCGTGCGCAGTTCGGCGCGGTGGGATTTGCGGTCACGCGACTCGAGGTGACTTGGTCCGAGCAACTGGCCGTGTGGCTGAATGCGATTTCACCGGTGCTGCTGGGCCTTGGTTTGCTGGCCCTGTTTGTGGAGTTCAAGACCCCGGGCTTTGGCCTTTTTGGCATCGCGGGCATGAGCCTGCTGGCCGTGGTGTTCCTGGGCAATTTCGCTGCCGGCCTGTCCGGGCATGAACCCATGTTGGTCTTTGGCCTCGGGCTGTTGCTGTTGGCGATCGAGCTCTTCTTTTTCTCTGGTGTCGTGGTCATGGCACTGAGCGGTGTGCTGCTGATGCTGGGATCGCTCCTGTGGTCGATGGCCGACATCTGGCCCAATCAGCCGGTGCCGGTTTCGAGCGACCTTTTTCTTCGGCCCGCGATCAACCTCGGCCTTGGGTTGGCTTTGGCCGTGGTGGGCGCGATCGCGTTGCTCCGATTTCTGCCGAAAGGAGTGTTTTGGAACAAGATGGTGCTCGCGGCCGCTGCGGGCGGCACCCCTTCACCGACAGTCTCAGTCGGTCCACTCGTGGGCCGAGAAGGCGTCGCGGCGACGGACATGTTTCCAAGCGGCCAGGTTGAGATCGACGGGTCGCGCTATGAGGCGTGCGTTTCGGTCGGCAGCGTCGAGGCCGGGCAAAAGGTCGTAGTGCGCGCGGAGCGTGAGTTCGGCTTGCTGGTGGATGCCGTGGAGGAAAACCGATGAACGCCATCGTCATCCTTTTCAGCGTGGGGCTGATCCTGATCGCGGCCGAAGTCGTGGTTCCCGGCGGCATCCTCGGCGTGCTGGGCGGACTGGCCCTGCTCGGCGGGGTGATCGTTTCATTTCACGACTACGGACTTGGGGGCGGCTTGGTGGCTTTCCTCCTGGCGCTGGGACTCCTCGGCGTCGTGCTGTGGCTGGAGTTCGTGCTCCTGCCCAAAACGGCGCTGGGCCGGCGTATGTTTCTTAAAAGCGCCGTGACCGGCACGAGCAGCAAGGCGGCGCCGGAGGATCTCACCGGTCGCACCGGCAAGGCCGTGACGGCATTGGCGCCAACCGGCTATGTCGTCATCGATGGCCAACAGAACGAAGCCTTTTCTCGCGCCGGCTTCTTGGAGGCAGGCGCCACCGTGAAGGTGATTGGCGCTGATAATTTTCGACTAATCGTAACCCCGGAAAACTAAACACTCATGAACCTGACCCTGATCCTGATCATTGCCGGCGTCGTCGCCGGCTTGGTGGTGCTTGGCATCATCATCTCCTTCTTCAACGTCTGGCTGAAAGCATGGCTTTCGGGCGCGTATGTGGGCATCGTGAACCTCGTGGCCATGCGGCTGCGCGGTGTGCCTTACGGCGTGATCGTCGAAGCCCGCATCCGCGCCGTGAAGGCCGGAATTGAACTCGCGGTTGACGAAATCGAATCCCAATACCTCGCCGGCGGCAACGTGATCGCCTGCGTCCAGGCCCTCATTGCCGCGCAGAAGGCGCGCATCGAGCTCGACTGGCAGCGTGCCTGCGCGATCGACCTCGCGACGAAGGGTTCCGGCAAGAACGTCGAGGAAGCCGTGCGCACCTCGGTGGATCCGAAGGTCATCGATTGTCCCAATCCCGAGTCCGGCCGCACAACGATCGACGGCGTGGCCAAGGATGGCATTCAGGTAAAAGTCCGCGCGCGCGTGACGGTGCGCACCAATCTCGATCGCTTCGTCGGTGGCGCTAAGGAGGAGACGATCATCGCCCGCGTGGGTGAAGGCATCGTGACCACGATCGGTTCGGCCGACACCTACAAGGTCGTTCTCGAGTCGCCCGACACCATCTCGAAGGTCGTGCTCAAGCGCGGTCTCGATGTGGGCACAGCGTTTGAAATTCTCTCCATCGACATCGCCGACGTGGACGTGGGCGAGAACGTCGGCGCCAAGCTGCAGGAAGCGCAGGCCGAGGCGAACAAGAGCATCGCGCAGGCCCAGGCGGAAATCCGCCGCGCGGCCGCCGTGGCCTTGGAGCAGGAAATGAAGGCCAAGGTGGAGGAAATGCAGGCGAAGGTCGTGGCCGCGCAGGCGGAGGTGCCGCTCGCGATGGCCGAGGCGTTCCGTCAGGGCAAGCTGGGGGTCATGGACTACTTCCGCATGGAAAACGTCCAGGCCGATACCGGTATGCGCAAATCCATCTCCAACGACGAAGGCACGAAGTAATCCATGGACTGGATCTTCGATCACATGCAGCTGGTGATCGCCGCCGCGGCGGCGTTTGCCTACTGGCTGAACGCCCGCAAGCAATCGCAGGCGGAAGCCGAAGAGGAACGCCCGGAGGTCACGTTCCAAGACGACTCGCTCGAAGCCGCCGAAGAGGCGGAGCGGGCGCGTCGCATCCGCGAGGAGATCCGGCGCAAGATTTCGGAGCGCTCGGCCGGCGGGCCGCCGCCCTTGACCCCGCCGCCGATGCGCAGCGAGCCACCGCCGCCGCGCTTCGAGCCCGTGGTCGACACCGGAATGCTCGACCAGCAGCGCCGGCTGCAGCAGCAGCTCGAGGAAGTGGTTCGCATCAAACAGCGCGCCGAGGCCCTGCGTCAGGGGATGCCGGAGTTGCCGAAATCCGCACCAACGGTCCGCCGGCGAACGGCGCCCGTGGGCAGCTTGCGTGCTGACCTTCGCGACGGCCGCAGTTTGCGCCGCGCGGTGATTCTTCGCGAGGTGCTGGGTCTGCCAGTCGGACTGCGCTGAATCCAAAAAACAAACGGGCCGCTCGATTGAGCGGCCC
>JAPOIC010000225.1 GCA_029979145.1 Opitutaceae bacterium | reverse complement strand
TTCGCGTATGAAAACCCGCTGGGGCGCGCCAGCGTATGGCTGCTGGCCCGGCGGAAGTGGTTCTCAGCTTACTACGGCTGGAAGATGAACAAGCGTCGCAGCGCGCTGAAAATCCTGAGCTTTATCGCGGACTATGACCTCGACGTCGACGAGTTCGTGAAGCGCGCCTTCGACTACAAAAACTTCAACGAGTTCTTCTACCGCGCGCTGAAACCCGAGTGCCGGCCAATCGCGTCTGACCCGCGCACGGCGGTGCTTCCGGCAGACGGTCGGCACCTGGCTTTTCCGGACGTCGATGCCGCGGACGGGTTTTACGTGAAAGGCGTGAAATTCACGCTCGCCGAGCTGCTTGGGGATGACGCGCTGGCCGCGGAGTTCGCCGGCGGGGCGATGCTGATCTCGCGGTTGTGCCCGGTGGACTATCACCGTTTTCACTTTCCGGTGGCGGGACAGCCCGCAGCGGCACGGCTGGTCGACGGCTGGCTTTACTCGGTAAGCCCGATCGCGCTGCGGCACAACCTGCACTACCTCGTGCAGAACAAGCGCATGATCACCCTGATCGACAGCCCGGATTTTGGCCGCGTGGCGATGCTCGAGGTGGGCGCGACGAACGTCGGCACGATTCACCAGACCTACGTCGACGATCGCGCGGCGGCCAAGGGCGAGGAGAAGGGTTTTTTTGCGTTTGGCGGATCCTGTGTGATCACGCTGTTTCAGAAAGGCCGCATCCGGTTCGCCGAGGATCTCGTGACGCAAAGCGCGGAATGCGTCGAAACCTACGCCCGCATGGGCGACGTGCTCGGGACCGTGCCATGAAAATGAAACGCAGAGGCTTCATCGCTTCCACGCTCGCCGCCGGTTCGGCGCTGGCGGTGGGACGGGTGGCATCAGCGGCGCCGACCGCGGAAGAAGCCAAGGCGGACTTTCCGTGGTTGGAGGCGACGATTGACCGGCTACAGGCGGCGATGGCGGCGGGCGAGCTCACGGCAGTGGCGCTCACGCAGGCCTACTTGGCGCGGATCGAGGCGATTGATCGCGCGGGACCGAGGCTCAACAGCGTGCTTGAGTTGAACCCGGATGCACTGGCGATTGCAGCGCAGGTCGATCGCGAACGCGCGTCGGGCCGAGTGCGCGGACCGCTGCACGGCATCCCGGTGTTGGTGAAGGACAATTTGGATTCGGCCGACCGCATGCATACGACTTCCGGGTCGCTGGCGTTGATGGCGGCGAAGCCCTTGCAGGACTCCACCGTGGTGGCTAATTTGCGCGCGGGTGGGGCGGTGCTGCTCGGCAAGACCAACCTCAGCGAGTGGGCGAACCTGCGCGGAAGCCGCTCGATCAGCGGCTGGAGTGGTCGCGGCGGGCAGACCCGCAACCCGTATGTGCTCGACCGCAGTCCCTCGGGTTCGAGCTCGGGGACAGGCGCGGCGGTGGCGGCCAACCTTTGCGTGGTGGGCGTCGGCACGGAGACCGACGGTTCCATCCTTTCGCCGTCGTCGGTCAACAGCTTGGTCGGCGTGAAACCCACGGTGGGGCTGGTCAGCCGTGCCGGCATCATCCCGATTTCGGCGAGTCAGGACACCGCCGGGCCGATGGCGCGCACGGTGCGCGACGCGGCGCATCTGCTTTCCGTCATGGCCAGCGCGGACGACCGCGATGCGGCGACGACCAACGGGCGTCCAGCGAACCTCGCGACGGATTTTGCGGCGGGCCTGACCGCGGGTGCGTTGCAAGGGAAGCGACTGGGCTTGGTGCGCGATCCGTTTGGCGCGCATCCCAAGCTGGACCAGGTGCTCGACGGCGCGCTGGCGGCCTTGCGCGCGTCTGGCGCCGAGATCGTCGATCCGGTGACGCTGCCGGCGATGGATGATTTTGGTGCCGCGGAGCTCGAGGTGTTGGTTTACGAAATCAAGGCGGGGTTGAACGCCTACTTCGCGTCGCTCGGACCGGACGCGCCGATCAAGTCAGTGGAGGAATTGATCGCGTTCAACCGCGCGCACGCAGATCGCGAACTGAAGTATTTTGGCCAGGATTACCTGGAGCAGGCGGCGGAAAAAGGTCCGCTGACCGAGCAGGCCTATCTCGACGCGCGGGCGCTTTGTCTGAAGTTGGCGCGAGACGAGGGTATCGACGCCGCGTTGGCGCGGCACGAACTCGACGCGTTGGTGATGATTTCCAACGGCACGGCCTGGCCCATCGATCCGGTCAATGGCGACAGCTACACCGGCGGCAGCTCTTCCTGGGCGGCGGTGGCAGGTTATCCGTCGGTGACCGTTCCCGCAGGCCAGGTCATGGGCCTGCCGGTGGGACTGTCCTTTGTCGGTCCGGCTTGGAGCGAAGCGCGGTTGCTCGCATTGGCCGCAGACTTCGAGGCGCAGGCGCAGGCACGCACCGTGCCGAGGTTTGCGCCGACGATCACATCCTGACCCGCGATGAGTCAGCGCTTGCGCCGGGCGGGCTCCCGCACAGGCTTGCCGCCATCACCTGCCCGGGTGGTGGAATGGCAGACACGACGGTCTTAGAAGCCGTTGCCGTAAGGCGTGAAGGTTCGAGTCCTTTCCCGGGTACCATATTTCCTCGATTCCCTCGAGGTGAGTTACGAGCTATTCGCTCTGGTTCGGGTTCCAGTCGGCCTCCGGCCTCCTTTCGGAAACTGGTCACGCTGCGCTTGCGATCGGGGGGCATATAGCCACGGTCTATCATGCCGCGCAACCTACTGCTCCTCCTCATCTTTCTACCCTCAATCGCCATAGCCACCGAGCAAGCCTTTCCCCCGTCTCCTGTGGGCATGCCCGAGATTAAGACTCTGCCCGCCGGCGTGCTGCTGAAGTCGTCCGGCTCCGGAAACTACTTCGACCAGGCCAACCGACTATTCCGTCCGCTGTTCCGCTACATCTCGACGCACGACATCGCTATGACCACGCCGGTCGAGGCTCAGGTGGACGGGGCCGCGATGTGTTTCTGGGTGGCGCCGAGCCAGCGGGCTAAGGTGGTCGACAGCGGTGGCGGGGTCGAGGTGGTAGAGGTGCCGGAGCGTCTGGTGGTCAGCCTCGGAGCGCGCGGCGGCTACTCCGAGAAGAACTTCGTAGAGGTGCGCGACAAATTGCAGAATTGGCTCAGCATCCAGCCGCAGCTGGAGGCGACGGGCCCGGCATACGGTGTGTTCTGGAATGGTCCGTTTCTGCCCGGCTTTTTAAAGCGCTTCGAGGTCCACGTGCCTGTGCGGCGCAAGGGTTGAGCGCGGCACCCGACGCATATCGCGAGACAGTCTCATTCGTGAGCTCGGAGCGACAAGGTGATCGTTTCCGCCGGCGGTGTAGCGCCTAGGCGACATTACGGTAGTGGGCGGGTCCAAAAATTTAAGGCCGGCCAACCGCCGCTACCAAGCAGACCTTTTCGTTGGCAGAGACGAGCTCCGGCCCAAGCGTTTAAGTGGGAATCACTAACCTGTGTTACGAGCCCAGAACATCCAAGGCGACGTAAATTCCAACCGTCGCTGCAATCACTACCGCACTCACCCAGCGCACCGGCTTCCATTCGCTTGAGCCCCCCACCAGATTTTGGGCAAATTGCGCCGTTTTTCCGGCAGGGGATAGTTTCCCCATGAACAGCATGAAGGCACA
>JAPOIC010000137.1 GCA_029979145.1 Opitutaceae bacterium | reverse complement strand
GGTTTCCAAACCCCGCCTTCTTTGGGATCGCGCCTTGAGGCGGGGTTTGGAAAACCCGCCCTACATTCTGAGCGCGCTCAGGCCGGCTTGGCTTCCTCGGCCGTGAGCAGCTTGCCGCCCAGGGGCAGGCTGCCGGTGGCAAAAAACGTCTCGGCCGCCTGCGTGACTTGCCGCACGACAGCCTCCAGCGGCCAGGCGTAGGCGGCAGGCAGGGGGCACAGGTGCAGCGCTTCGGGCGCGTGCAGCAAGGCGACGACCTCGGCCTGATCGGGCACGGCGATGCCGTGCTGCAGGAGCGCGGTCACGACCAGCGCGATTGGCACCGGTGACAGTACGAGCACGCCGGTGCGGCCTTTGATTGACGTAGTCAGGCGGCGCATGGCGCCGAGCAGCGAGGTGAGGTCGAGGTCCGTGCCGATGGCTTGCGTGGCGACTGGGCCGGATGACCATTCGGCGCCCGCTTTTTGAAACGCGTCGCGCGCACTCCGCACGCCGGCGGCGGCGGACTTGATGTGCACGAGCTTCAGCTGGGTGCAGCCGCGGCGAAGCAGGCGAAACGCGGCGTGGCGCACCGCGCCGGCTTGATCGGTGTTGACGAAAGGCAGTTCCAGTCCGGCCGCGACCTCGCCCAGCACCAGGGCGGGCTGCCTGGAGGCGGCGAAGAGCTTTTGGTAGGCCGGCGGCAGGGAACCGAGCAACAAAAGCTCGTTGGGCACCGGAGCGCGGCGGGCAACCTCGCGCAGGCGGGCCGGCGGGCAGAGCTCGAATTTCAGGTCGATACCCCGCAACCGCAGCCGCTCGTGCAGAAGATCAAAGGTCCGGTGCTGGCTGGTGAGGTGGTGGCGGTAGGTGCCATCAATCAACCAGCGCACGCGGCGCGGCGCGCTCGGGGCGGCCGGAGCCTTGGCGGCCGGCGGCTTGGCATTCAGCCGGGCGCCGCGCGGGTGCAGGGTGAGCCAGCCCTCGCGCTGCAGCGTTTGCAGGGTGGCGGTAAGCGTGCGGCGGCTCACGCCAAGCTGGCGGCTCCAACCGCGGATGCCGGGCAAGGGTTCGCTGAGTCCGCCGTCGCGGATGGCGGCGCGGAGGTATTCCGCGAGCTGGGCCGGTTTGGATTGCAGGCGCATCTCGCCCGCGGCGGGGGGCGGGGCGGGGCGGGACTTTCCGGCGCGACTCATGCCCCGGCAGGCTCGTCGAATCCCGCGCCGGGCGCAAGGGAGTTGGGCGGACAGGTTGTCACGCGGTGTGTCATGCGGACGGCGCGCTTTGACCCGCCGGCAATAAGCGCCTGCACGCCGCCCTAGGGAAAGCCGGTCGCAGGACCTTGGCGCGCCGTATGCGAGAGGGGTGGCATCGTGGATTTCAATCAACTCACCCAGATGTCGCGTCAGGCCATCACCGACGCGCAGGCGCTCGCGCGCCGCCATGGCCACAACGAGGTCGAGACGTGGCATTTGCTGGCCGCTTTGCTCAGCCAGGAAAACGGCATCGTGCCCGGCTTGGTCGACAAGCTCAACGTCACCACCAGCGCCGTGCAGCTCGCCGTTGAGCGCGAGCTGGAGCGGTTGCCCAAGGTCAGTGGCAGCGTCGACACCTCCAAGGTCTACGTCACCCAGGCCGTCAACGAGGCCCTCACGAAGGCGGAGGACGAGGCCAAGTCGCTCAAGGACGAGTTTGTCTCCGTCGAACACCTGTTCCTCGGTTTGCTCGAGGTCGGCAAGCCCGACGCGTTGAAGAAGCTGTTCAAGAGCTTTGGCTTTGAGCGCGCGAAGGTGCTGAAAGTTTTGAAGGAGATCCGCGGCGCGCAGCGCGTCACGACCGACAACCCCGAGGCCACCTACCAGTCGCTGGAGAAATACGGCATCGACCTCGTGGCCCAGGCGCGGAAGGGCAAGATGGATCCGGTCATCGGCCGCGACGAGGAAATCCGCCGCACCATCCGCATCCTTTCCCGCAAGACCAAGAACAACCCCGTGCTGATCGGCGAACCCGGCGTCGGCAAGACCGCCATCGTCGAGGGCCTCGCCCAGCGCATCCTGCGTGGCGACGTGCCCGAGGGTCTGAAGGACAAGACGATCTTCGCCCTCGACATGGGCGCGCTCGTGGCCGGCGCGAAATACCGCGGGGAATTCGAGGAGCGCCTCAAGGCCGTGCTCAACGAGGTCAAGCAGGCCGACGGCCGCATCATCCTTTTTATCGACGAACTCCACACCATCGTAGGCGCCGGCAAGGTCGACGGTGCGATGGACGCGGGCAACCTGCTCAAGCCCATGCTGGCGCGCGGCGAGCTGCACTGTATCGGCGCGACCACGCTCGACGAATACCGCAAGCACATCGAGAAGGACGCCGCGCTCGAGCGCCGCTTCCAGCCGGTCATCGTCGACCAGCCCAGCGTCGAGGACGCCATCTCGATCCTCCGCGGCCTGCGCGAACGCTTCGAGCTGCACCACGGCGTGCGCATCCAGGACAACGCGCTCGTCAGAGCCGTCACGCTTTCCAACCGCTACATCAGCGACCGCTTTCTGCCGGACAAGGCCATCGACCTCGTCGACGAGGCCTGCGCCATGATCCGCACGGAAATGGATTCCATGCCGCAAGAGCTCGATGAGCTTACCCGCAAGGTGCTTCGTCTCGAAATCGAGGAGACCGCCCTCGCCAAGGAAAAGGACGAGGCGTCCAAGCAGCGACTCGCAACGCTCCGCAAGGAGCTGGCCGATGCCAAGTCGGCGGCCGGCGGCATCAAGGCCCAGTGGGAAAAGGAGAAGGCCGCCGTCGACAAGGTCCGTAAGGTCCGCGAGGAGCTTGAGGCCACGCGCCTTGAGATGGAGAAGGCCGAGCGCGCTTACGACCTCAACAAGGTCGCCGAGCTCCGCCACGGCAAGATCCCGCAGCTCGAGGCCGAGCTGAAGAAGTCGGAGAAGCACTCCGGCGGCGCCGCGACCACGCTCTTCAAGGAAGAGGTTTCCGAGGAGGAGATTGCCGAGGTCGTCGCCAAGTGGAGCGGCGTGCCCGTCACGCGGCTCGTCGAGGGCGAAAAGGAAAAGCTGCTCCGGCTCGAGGATGTGCTGCACGAGCGCGTCATCGGCCAAGACGAGGCGGTGACGCTGGTCACCGAATCGATCCTGCGCGCCCGCTCCGGCATCAAGGACCCGCGCCGCCCCGTTGGTTCGTTCCTCTTCCTCGGCCCCACCGGCGTCGGCAAGACCGAGCTGGCCAAGACCCTCGCCGAGACCCTCTTCGACACCGAGGCTGCGATCGTGCGCATCGACATGTCGGAATACATGGAGAAGCACAGTGTCTCGCGGCTCATCGGCGCGCCCCCGGGCTACGTCGGCTACGACGAGGGCGGCCAGCTGACCGAGGCCATCCGCCGCAAGCCCTACGCCGTCGTGCTCTTCGACGAGATTGAGAAGGCGCACCCGGATGTCTTCAACGTGCTCCTGCAGGTGCTGGACGACGGCCGCATCACCGATGCGCAGGGCCGCACCGTGGACTTCAAGAACACGATCATCATCATGACCTCCAACCTCGGCTCGCGCTTCCTCCTGGATGGCGTGACCGGGGCGGTCATCCCCGAGTCCGTGCGCGAGAGCGTCATGGCTGAGCTGCGCAAGGCGTTCCGCCCGGAATTCCTGAACCGCATCGACGAGACCATCCTCTTCAAGCCGCTCACGCTCGAGGAAATCACGTCGATCGTAAACCTGCTCCTGGCCGACCTGAACAAGCGCCTCGCCGACCGCCGCGTCACCGTGGTGCTGGACCAGAAGGCCAAGGAATGGGCTGGCGAAAAGGGCTACGACCCGGTCTTCGGCGCGCGTCCGCTCAAGCGCTTCCTCCAGCGCCAGATCGAGACCAAGCTCGCCCGCGCCCTCATCAGCGGCGAAGTCGCCGAGGGCAGCGAAGTGAAGTTCACCGTCAAGGACGGCACGCTCACGATGGCGTGAGGCGCTAACCAGTCTGGTGATTGTATGTAGGGCGGGGTCGCTGACCCCGCCTTTTTCGTTCTCGACCTGCGGTGGCGAGGTCAGCGACCCCGCCCTCCATCGTCAGATCCGGAAACTTCCTTGTAAGCCTTGGGCGCGGTCGCGTTATACTGGCGCGTGCACGCAGAGAACAGTTCCGGGCTGGGCACCGATGAGGTGCGCCGGCGACATATCATCGTCAAAGCCGTTTTGGTGGGCCTCGTGGCCGGATTGATTGGATCGGCTTTCCGTCTTTCCCTCGAGGGTATTGAAGCGCTGCGGATCGAGGTCGTGCACAATTTCAGCGGCTGGATCAGCCTGCCGGTGGCGCTCGCGCTAGGGGCGGTGGGCGGCGGACTCGGCGTGTGGCTGGTGCGGCGGTTTGCGCCGCACGCGACGGGCAGCGGCATTCCGAACCTTCAGTCGGTGCTCCGACGCGAGGCGGAGCCGGAGTGGAAACGATTGCTGCCGGTGAAGTTTCTCGCCGGCGTTGCCGGCATTGGCGGCGGGCTGGCGCTGGGCCGCGAAGGGCCGACTGTGCAGATGGGCGCGGCCAGCGGCTTCATGGTGTCGGAGTGGTTCAAGGTGAAGGCGGGCGAGGGCGAACGGCGCGCGCTGATGAGCGCGGGCGCGGGCGCGGGTCTGGCGGCGGCGTTCAACGCGCCGTTGTCCGGATTGATCTTTGTGCTGGAGGAACTGCACGGCGCGTTCACGCCGGTGATGTTTGTGGCGGCGTTTTTGGCGTCGGTCACGGCAGATGTTGTTTCGCGCCTGCTGATCGGCGAGTCGCCGGTTTTTCACTTTGTCGGCCTCACCGCGCCGGGTGTGGCCTCGCTGCCGTGGGCGGCGGTGCTGGGCGTGGCGATGGGCGCGCTCGGCGTGATGTTCAACCGCGGTTTGCTGGCGACGATCGGGCTGCGCGAGCGGCTCCTGCGCTGGCCGGCCTTCGCGGTCGGCGCGGCGGCGGGCGTGTTTGTGGGGTTTGTGGGCTGGACCGTGCCGGGCTTGGCAGGGTCGGGCGGCGAGTTGGTGCAGCTGGCGCTTTCGGGCTCAATCGCGGTCGGGCTGCTGCCGCTTTTCCTGCTGGCGCGGTTTTCCCTGACGTTGGTCAGCTACAGCTCCGGCGCGGCTGGCGGTATCTTTGCGCCGTTGCTCGTGCTCGGTGCCTTGGGCGGCCTGTGGTTTGGCGTGGGCGTGCACCATTTCATGGACGGTCCGGTGGCGATCAGCCCGCAGGTCTTCTGCGTGCTCGGCATGGGCGCGCTGTTTACCGCCATCGTGCGGGCACCGCTCACGGGCATCATCCTCATGATTGAACTGACGGGCACCTACGGGTTCATGCTGCCGTTGCTCGTCAGCTGCCTCGGAGCCTACGGCGTGGCCGAGGCGATGGGTAACACCCCGATCTACGAGGCGCTGCGCCAGCGGAGCATACACTCCGTGGAGCTGGCCAAGGCCAAGGCCGCCGAGCGCAAGGCGGCCCGCGAGGGGACGTCGCACGCCGGGTCCTGACTGGATTGACCCGGGCCGGGCGGGCGTTTGAGTGTGGCCCGCATGGTCGAGCCGATCCGCTTTTTCAACCGTTACACCCGCGCGCTGGCGACCGAGCAGATCTTCGGCGAGAAGTGGCTGCGGTTCGCGTATGAAAACCCGCTGGGGCGCGCCAGCGTATGGCTGCTGGCCCGGCGGAAGTGGTTCTCAGCTTACTACGGCTTGAAGATGAACAAGCGTCGCAGCGCGCTGAAACCCGAGTGCCGGCCAATCGCGTCTGACCCGCGCACGGCGGTGCTGCCGGCAGACGGGCGGCACCTAGCTTTTCCGGACGTCGATGCCGCGGACGGGTTTTACGTGAAAGGCGTGAAATTCACGCTCGCCGAGCTGCTTGGGG
>JAPOIC010000230.1 GCA_029979145.1 Opitutaceae bacterium | reverse complement strand
TCGACGCCGTGGTGGCGCCGCATCAGGTGCGGCGGAGTAATGACTACGCGCTGCGCGCCGCGCTGGTGGCCGCGGGTTTCCCCGTGGTGGAGCGGTTTCATCTCCACGACATGCAGCACGAGATCGAGCACCAGGTGTGGCACATCCTCGCGGAGTTCGACGTCGTGCTCCTCACCGGCGGCGTGTCGAAGGGTAAGTTCGACTATCTCCCCGGTGTGCTCGCGTCGTTGGGGGTGAAGAAGGTTTTTCACGGCGTCGCTCAGCGGCCTGGCAAACCGTTCTGGTTTGGCCTCGGCGAACGTCAGGTCTCCGTCTTCGCCCTGCCGGGCAATCCCGTCTCCGCCTACACCTGCCTGCACCGCTATGTGTTGCCGGCGCTGGCGCACGCGTCGCACCTGACTCCGCCTGCGCCGCGGCGGGTCCGGCTCGCGGCAAGCCACACCTTTCCCCCGCCGCTGGCCTGCCTGATGCCGGTGAAATTGGAGGAGGATGGCACCGGCGGGCAGGTGGCGCGGCCAAGTCCGACGAACACGTCCGGCGACTTTGCCGGCTTGGTCGGCACGGATGGCTTCGTCGAGTTGCCGGCCGACCAAAATGAGTTTCCTGCCGGACACCTGGCGGATTTCCGCGCTTGGGTTTGAAATCCGTTGCGACTGTCGCTTCCTGCGCAAACCCTGCTTCTCCCATGCTCTCCCACCTCAACGCCCAAGGCCAACCCGCGATGGTCAACGTCGGCGCCAAGGCCGTCACGCGGCGCACGGCGCACGCGGTGGCGGTAGTCGACCTGCCGGCGGAGCTGGCGGCGCTGCTGCAGAACGGCGACATCGCCACGAAAAAGGGCCCGGTGTTTCAAACTGCGATTCTGGCAGGGGTGATGGGTGCGAAGCAGACCGGCTCGCTCATTCCGCTATGCCATCCGCTGCCGTTGGAGGATTGCCAGGTTATGATCGAGACAAGCAATGATGGGCGCATAGCGACGATTCATTGCCGGGTGGAGATTCACGCGAAGACGGGCGTGGAGATGGAGGCGCTGACCGGCGCGACCATTGCCGCGCTGACCCTCTACGATATGGGCAAGGCCGTCTCGCACGGCATCGTCATCCGCGAGGTGAAGCTGTTGGAAAAGACCGGCGGCAAGCGCGACTACCGGGCCAATGCCTAAAGGTATCATGCGATCTTCAGGCTTTTTTTGTGGGGCGGGGATTTCGATCCTCGTCAAAGCGAACGCGTTTGATTTCTCGAGGCGGGGATCGTAGTCCCCGCCCTGCACAGGAAAAGTCCGACCAACATGAAACTCCAGATCCAGTATTTCGCCCTGCTGCGCGAGCAGGCCGGGCGCGAGGAGGAATCGGTCACGACCACGGCCGCCACGCCGGCGGCACTGTATGATGAGCTGAAGGCACGCCATGGGTTTTCGCTGCCGGCGGATCGCGTGCGTGCCGCGGTCAACGGCGCTTTCGTCGCGGCGGATGCGGCCCTGAGCGAAGGCGACCGCGTCGTTTTCATTCCGCCGGTGGCGGGAGGCTAAGCCATGTTTCGCATCGTTTCAGCTCCACTTGATCCTGCGACCTTGAAGGCCGGTCTGGGCGACGCCCGGGCGGGGGCTTGCGTGACGTTCGAGGGTTGGGTGCGCAATCACAACGACGGCCAGCCTGTCACCGCGCTCGATTACGAAGCCTACGCCGAACTTGCGGAGTCGGAAGGCGCGCGGATCCTGGCCGAGGCGCTCGCGAAATTCGATTTGCTCACCGCGGTATGCCACCACCGCGTCGGCGCGCTGCAGATTGGCGATCTCGCGGTATGGGTGGGCGTCGGCGCGGCGCATCGCGGCGCGGCCTTTGATGCGTGCCGTTACATCATCGACGAGGTGAAGGCCCGCGTGCCGATCTGGAAGAAGGAGCACTATGCCAGCGGCGCGAGCGAGTGGATCAATTGCGCGACGGCGACCGCTCCGAAAAATCTGTGAAATTTGTCGTGAACCGGATTCCGCTCGTCATGTCAGCGGATTGCACTAAAACACCCTTATGCTGGTTTTCGCCCTGACCACGTTGGAGAAGCTGGAGCGGGTCCCCATCGAGTTCTGGCTCAAGATGGTGATGATCATTGCGGTCTTCGCCCTCTCGATCGTGCCCATTCGCGGTATTTCGCAGGTGAACAAGGTCGTGCTCACGGTGCTCGTGTTCATGATCGTGACCGGGCTGGGGTTCCACTGGGTCTACGAGCGCAACGAGCCGAAGGTACTTACGCCGATGGTGGACGCCATCGCGCCCTTCTTCCCGAGCAAAAAGACCGCGACGCGCTGGTAAGGCGCAGGTTTATGACGCCGCCCTGAAAAATCGGGTGGTTTTTGGCCCTTGTTCCGCTAGAACAACGGTTGCCTATGGCCAAAGAACTCTCCGACATCGGACTCATCGGGCTTGCCGTGATGGGTCAGAATCTCGCCCTCAACATCGCCGATCACGGTTTCCAGATCTCAGTTTACAACCGCACGACCGAGAAAACCGACAAATTTGTCGCGGAGAACCCGTCGACGCCCGGCGGTCTTGTGGGCTCCAAGAGCCTCGAGGAGTTCGTCGCTTCGCTCGCGAAGCCCCGCAAGGCCATCATCCTCGTCCAGGCCGGCCGCGCCACCGACGCCGTGATCGACGGCCTCGCCGCGCTTTTTGAGCCGGGCGACATCATCATCGACGGCGGCAACGCCCTCTGGACCGACACCATCCGTCGCGAAAAGGCGCTCAAGGAAAAGGGCCTGCGCTTCATCGGCTCCGGCGTGTCCGGCGGCGAAGAAGGCGCGCGTTTTGGCCCCTCCCTCATGCCCGGCGGCGACAAGGCCGCGTTCAAGGAGCTGGAGAAGATTTGGAAAGCCGTCGCGGCCAAGGTCGACAAGAAGACCGGCAAGCCCATCCCCGGCGCGAAGCCCGGCAAGCCCGTGAAGGGCGGCGTGCCCTGCACCACCTACATCGGTGAAAACGGCGCCGGTCACTACGTGAAGATGGTCCACAATGGCATCGAGTATGGCGACATGCAGATGATCTGTGAGGCCTACGACCTCATGCGCGGCCTCCTCGGCCTCAAGCCCGCCGAGATGGGCGACATCTTTACCCAGTGGAATCAGGGCGCGCTCGACAGCTTCCTGATCGAGATCACGGCCGACATCCTCAAGCAGAAGGACCCGGCCACGAAGAAACCTTTCGTCGACGTCGTCCTCGATACCGCCGGTCAGAAGGGCACGGGCAAGTGGACCTCGGTCAATGCCCTCGACATGGGCGTCGCCGCGCCGACCATCGCTGAGTCCGTTTTCTCGCGCTGTCTCTCCGCCATCAAGGAAGAGCGCGTGGCCGCCGCCAAGGTCCTCAAGGGCCCGAAGGTGAAGAAGATTTCCCCGGCCAAGAAGAAGGAGCTGATCCAGGCGATCCACGACGCGCTCTACTGCTCGAAGATCTGCTCCTACGCGCAGGGCTTCCAGCTAATGCGCCAGGCCCAAGTCGAGTTCAACTGGAGGCTCAACTTCGGCCAGATCGCGCATATCTGGCGCGGCGGGGGCATC
>JAPOIC010000215.1 GCA_029979145.1 Opitutaceae bacterium | reverse complement strand
CCAAGTCGGTCGTCGAACTCGCCCGCCGCGAATCGCCGGATGTCGTCCACGCGCTTGGTTGGTAGACCGCGCTCGTGCCGGTTTTTGCGCGCGACCAAAGCCTCGCGATTCCGACCGTCCTTTCGCCGGTCAGCCTCGAATACCAAGGGCATTTCTGGAGCCATGATTTCGCACTCACGAACCTGCCAGGCGAGTGGTTCGCCAATGTGCTCGAGTTCTACGGCAGCATGAATTTTCTCAAAGCCGGTATCGCCTGCGCCGACTCGGTCGTGCTCCCCGGCGCGCTCCTGCTCGGCCCGGGTTTTGAAACGCTGTTTCACCTCGGGCTCGTCGACACCTATGTCGGAGTGCTCCTCCCCGCCCTTGCCCCGGCCTTTGGCATCTACCTGTTCCGACAGGCCATGATCAACAGCG
Organism: Opitutaceae bacterium; assembly: GCA_029979145.1. GTDB lineage: Bacteria > Verrucomicrobiota > Verrucomicrobiia > Opitutales > Opitutaceae > Cephaloticoccus. The sequence continues at coordinate 3,415 of JAPOIC010000215.1, read as the reverse complement.
TGCCGGAGGACATTCTCGAATCCGCGCGGCTCGATGGCTGCGGCGAATTCCGCATCTTTTTCCAAATCGTGCTGCCGCTCGTCCGCCCGATGATCAGCGCTTACCTGATCATCGTGTTCATCGCGACGTGGAACAGTTTCATCCATCCGCAGATCGTCCTGCAATCGCCCGAGCGGCATCCGCTCGCCGTGGCCATCTTCAGCCTGCGCGGACTCTACGGCGACGACTACAGCTTGATCATGGCCGGCACACTCGTGTCCATCGCCCCGGTCATGGTCCTGTTCCTGATGCTCCAAAAGGAGTTCATCTCCGGCCTGACCAGCGGAGCGGTTAAAGGCTGATTTTGGCGGACACCAAAGATTCTATACGTTTTTCGGCAAGAAACTGAACGACGACTCCCGCCGCAATTCGCTACGCTCAAACTCCCTTTGCGGCGATGCCGCCAGCCCTGTCCCCTGCCCCTATGAAACTGCCTGAAGACAACTCCGGCCAACCGGCCGACAAGACCATCATCACCCCGCAGAGCCTTTCCGGCCAGCGTGAGGCCGCCGCCGAGCGCCGCGCCAAATACCCCTATCGCTTCCCAGTCGACCGCCGCCAGCTCGGCGGCAAATACACCGTGAAGGAAAACAGCCGCCGCCTCGTGCGCTTTTTCTACCTGGAGCGCCGCCTCATGCAGGCGCTGGGTTCGTGGACGCTGACCATCCCCGAGTTTGAGGTGAAGATCGAGACGGGCCGCCACATCTTCTATCATGCCGACGCCGCCCGCACGCTGCGCGAGCGCCTGACCGAGCAGGAAATGCGTCCGCCGGCGATCGACGCGTTTCGCGACGCCGACGTCGACCGCTTCATCGACGAAATGCTCATCGCCGAGTCGCCCTCCGAGCTGCTCGTCGGCGTGCACCAAGTCCTCGGCCGCGCCATCGCCACGACCTACCGCCATCACATCGACAACACCGACCCGGTGACCGACGCTCCGACCATCCGCGCCTTGCGCCGGATCCTCAGCGATTACGAGCCGATGCTCGCGTGGGCCGACCAGGCCGTCGAAGCCTACATCGCCGGCGGCATCGAGGAAGCCCAGCTGTCCACCTGGCGCTGGCATCTCTCGCGGCTGCTCGCGTCCATCGGCGGCGTCACCGGCGCGGACGCCCGCGCCGAGGCCCCGACGCCCCTGCGGATCGATGCCAAGCCCTACGAGCGCGGCGTCGTGCCGCGTCGCGACGTGCGCTTCGACACCTTCAAGCACACCGGCGACTACGACGCGGCCGACAACCAAAAGCGCTACGACAAGGACTCCTACGAGGCCGTCCGCCTGCGCTTCATCCGCACGCAGCGCGACGAAGTCGACGCCATCGAGGCCTTCGGCACCTTCATCTGGGACATCCGGTTCAAGGACTTCGACGCTGAGTATGACCTTGCCCGCATCACTTGGGACGAGGCCCGCCACACCGAGATCGGCCACCGCGCCATGCTCGCCTCGGGCTACGATCCCTACGAGCTGCGCAACCGGCTCACCAGCTCGACCTGCCGCGGCCCGATGGAACCCGCCTACGCCATGGCCGAGATCAACCTCTTCGGCGAGGTCGGCGTGCTCAAGACCATCAACGACCTCATCGACACCGCGGCCGACCGCAACGACGAGCTGCTCCGCCACATCTCGGACTACATCCGGGCCGACGAGCGCACGCACGTCCGCAAGGGCACCCGCATCCTCGGCATCATGAGCGAGCTGGAACTCAAGGACCTCGAGCTTCGCACCCGCGAGCTGTTCACCGAGTGCCTCGTGAGCCTGGGCGCCATCAAGAAGGACATCGACATGCAGGTCCTCACCCGCGAGGAGATCGAACACCTCGTCGGCGAGTAAATCGTCCGTCCCTGCCTCTTCCCCAAGGCGGCCCCACACGGGCCGCCTTTTTCATGTCCAAGCCGCGCTTGCGGCGCCCGCAGAATCGCCCTTACTGGGCGAAAGTCATGGCCACCACCGTATTCACCATCGCGAACCAAAAGGGCGGCGTCGGCAAAACCACCACGGCCGTCAACCTGGCCGCGGCGCTTGCCGAGCAAAAGATTCACACGCTGCTCATCGACCTCGACCCCCAGGCCAACGCCACCAGCGCGATCGGCGTCGAGAAGCAGGAGGGCCGCAGCCTTTACGGTCCGCTCCGCGGCGAGGGCTCCGCCTTGGAAATGATTACTCCCACCAGCGTCGAGCACCTCGCACTGATCCCCGCCGAGGAAGACCTCGCCGCCGCCGAGATTGAGCTGGCCCAGACGGAAAACTACCTCATGCGCCTGCGTTCGGTGATCGAACCCCTGCGCGCCAGCAACGGCTATCGCGCCATCCTCATCGACTGCCCCCCAGCCCTTGGCATGCTCTCGATGAACAGCCTCGCCGCCGCCGACTTCCTGCTGATCACGCTGCAGTGCGAATACATGGCCCTCGAGGGCCTCGGCCAGATTCTCCGCAACGTCGACCGGCTGAAATCCGCCAACATCAACCCTTCCCTCGAGCTCGGCGGCGTCGTCATGACCATGTTCGACGTCCGCACCAACCTCTCGCGCCAGGTCGTCGACGAGGTCCGTTCGCACCTGCCCGACAAGGTCTTCGAGAGCGTCATCCCGCGCACCGTGCGCCTGAGCGAGGCGCCCAGCTTCGGCCAGACCATATTCGACTACGACAAGCTCAGCCCCGGCGCCACCGCCTACCGCAATCTCGGCAAGGAAATCATCGGTCGCTTCGGCCTGAAGTGACCGGCCGCCCGCGCCTCTCCGCATGATCGCCGCGCTCAACAAATACCGGCACGTCTTCCTCGTCGGTCTTCAGGGCAACATCGTTTACCGGTGGAACTTCGCGCTGCGCGGGTTCTTCTCGCTGTTCCACCTGATGGTCGTGTTCATCCTCTGGGGCGCGGCGTTTCAGGGTTCGCCCGAGATCGGCGGCTTCGATGTGCGCCAGACCATGACATATTTCGTCATGCTCCTCGTCCTCCAGTTCTTCATCGGCGCGTTTAACGAGGACTACCAGATCAGCGAGGAAATCCGCAATGGGCTCATCAACCAGTTCCTGCTGAAGCCCATCAACTACTTCCTCTACCGCTTCACCATCTACCTTGCGGAGCGTCTCGTGTCCGGCCTGCTCGTGCTGCTGCCGCTGGCGGTGGCCTTCCCGTTCCTGCACGACTACATCGCGTTTCCTGACGAAGTCTGGCGGCTGCTCGTGGGACTGCCCGCGATCCTGCTCTCCGGCCTGATCCAATTCAGCATCGCCTATTGCTTCGGACTCCTGACGTTCTGGTTTCTTGAGATCCAGGGCTTCGTCATCCTCTCGCTCGCGATTGAGACGGTGCTCGGCGGCAAGATGTTCCCGCTCGACCTGATGCCCGACTGGGTTTTCCGGCTCTCGCAGTGGCTG
>JAPOIC010000006.1 GCA_029979145.1 Opitutaceae bacterium | reverse complement strand
GTCCGGGGGAGGTGAGAAAGGTGCCGTCGCCGACCGGGGTGAGGATGAGGCGCTCCTGGACGTTTTTATAGGTCACATCCCAACGCAGCAACGCGCGGGGGAAATCGGGAGACTCGGAAGCGCGTTGAGGTCAACGCGCTCCACCATCAGTCCCGCGCTTTGAGCTGGGCCTTGAGCTCGGCCCAGCGAGCAAGGCGATCGGAGATCTTCGCTTCCCACGCCACCGCCTTCGGCGTGTAGAGCGAGAGCGGTTTTTCCAGGTAGTCTTGGCCCGAAATCGCCTCGGGGTAATCGTGCGAATACCGATACCCCTTGCCGTGCTGGTTGGCCTTGCTCGCTTTGCCGCTCTTGTCGCGCAAGGGCAACGGCACGGGTTGGACGGTGTCGTCTTTCAACGCGGCGTGCGCGGCACCAAGGGCGAGTGTCGCGGAATTCGATTTCGGCGCCGTGGCGATGTAGAGCGTGGCATGTGCCAAGGTCAGCTCGGCCTCCGGCAAACCGACAAAGTCCACGGCGTGGTGCGCCGCAACCGCCAGAGGCAAGGCCATCGGATCAGCCAAACCCACGTCTTCACTCGCGAGGATGACGAGTCGCCGCGCGATAAAGCGCGGGTCCTCGCCACCGGCGAGCATCTTGGCCAGCCAATACATCGCCGCATCGGGATCACCGCCGCGGCAGCTTTTGATGAAGGCTGAAATCGTGTCGTAATGCTCGTCCTCGTCCGCGTCGTAACGGATGCGCCGCTCACGCGCGAAGACCTCAAGCTCCGCCGGCGTGATCTGAGCGCCTTCGTCGAGGCTGAGCACGATGACCTCCAGCGCGTTCAAGGCGCGGCGCAGGTCGCCGTCGCACAGGGTCGCGAGGTCGACCAAGACTTTTTCATCCGCCGTGCAGCGCCGCGCGCCGAGTCCGCGCTCCGCATCGGCCAAGGCGCGTTGCATCACGCCGGCGATGGCGTCCGGGGCGAGCGGCTCGAGCCGGAACAAGTGGCTGCGCGACAGCAGAGGCGGGTTGACGTAGAATCCGGGATTGTGGGTCGTCGCGCCGATCAGGCGCACGTTGCCCTCCTCGACGTCGGGCAGGAGGAGATCCTGTTGCGATTTGTTGAACCGGTGAAGCTCGTCGATGAAGAGAATGGTCCGCGCCTCGGGCCGGCGGCGCGCGATGGCGAGGATCTCGCGCAGTTCGGCCACGTTGCTCATCACGGCGTTGACGCGCACGAAGCGGCTCTTCGTTTCCGCCGCGATCGATTCCGCCAGGCTGGTTTTGCCGCAACCGGGAGGGCCGTAGAAAATCAGGCTGCCAAAACGGTTTTGCGCCACGAGCCGCGGCAACAGGTTGCCCTCGCCGGTGATGTGACCCTGACCGACGACTTCCGCCAAACCCCGCGGCCGCATGCGCGCGGCGAGCGGTTGGGAAGCCGACGCTTCACCTGGCATGACGGTGGGATCCGGGGGTTCGGGGAAGAGGTCGGGCTGGTCGGTCGCGGACATGGAACGGGGACACTGTGCAGGCTCGGCCCCACAAATCAAAGCCTCGTCACATCCCGATTCAATTTGTCCACGGGCCCGATTCCTTCGGCCCATGGTTCTCCGCAGCCTCGGCCACCGGGCGCCGCTCCTTTGGGTGGTCGTGCCTTACGCAGCGGGTATCGTGCTCGGACGAGCCCTCCATGGCGTCCCGGCCCTCCCCTGCCTTGCCGGTGCGATCGTGGCGCTGGTCGCGGGACTTTTCTGGGCCGCCGCGCGCCCCCGACTCTGGGCGTTGGGCCTGACACTTGCGCTCCTGCTGGTCGGCGCCGCGGCCTACACGCTGCAACGCGCCCGGTTGCCGGACTGGACCGCCCTGCCCCCGCGCGAGGCGCATTTGGGGCTGCAGGTTAACCACACCTTTGCGCCGCGCTGGGAAAATCAGGTGAGCGGACTGGCCACGGTCATCCGCACCGACCCGCATCTGCGGGACCTGATCGGGCAAAGGATTTATTTCTCGCTGCGGCTGGACCCAGACACGAATCGACCGACGCACAGCATGGAGATCGCCACCATCGGCGTGCTGACGTTGCTGCCGGAAACTCCACCCGCGCAAACTTTCGAAGGCTATCTTGCGGCGGCGGGGATGAACTTCACGCTGACGCGCGGAGGGGTGTTGGCCGAAATCCGAGCGCCCACGCTGTTCCGGCGATTCTGCGACGCGACCCTGTGGCGATTCACCGCCATTCTCGGCGCGGGCACGGCCGAAAAGCAGCCCGGACTCACCGCCGTGCTGCGCGCGATGTTGCTGGGCCAGAAGCACGAACTGGATGAATCCCAGGACACGTTGTTTCTCCGCAGTGGCACGATGCATCTGTTTGCGATCAGCGGGCTGCAAATCGGCGCCATCGCCGGGTGCATCGAGGCGCTGCTGTTGCTCCTGCGTCTTCCCCGCTGGCCGCGCATCGGCGCAGGGCTGCTCTTGGTCTGGCTATATGTGCAGATCACCGGCGGCGCGCCCTCGGCGGTCCGGGCCTTCACGATGGTGGCGTTGTTTCAAGCGATGTGGCTCGCACGCCGACCGGGCAACCCCCTCGCCGCGCTGGCAGCCGCGGCCTTGGTCGTGCTGGCCGTCGATTCGATGCAACTGTTCAGCGTGAGTTTTCAGCTGAGCTATGGGGTCGTCGCGGCCTTGCTCTTCTACGGTTTGCCCTTGGGCGAATTCTGGCAGGCAAGGTTCCCGGCATTCCCCCACCTGCCCCGGGCCACGTGGCGATGGTGGCACCACCTCATCGCGGCCGGCTGGCGCGGCGGCCTCGGCGCCACGGGCATTGCGATCGCGGCCGGGCTGGTGAGCTGGGTGACCGGGGTCGCCTATTTCGGGCTGTTCACCGCGGCGTCCCCCCTCGCCAATCTCATCTTGGTGCCGCTGGCCACCGCGGTGATTCTTGCCGGGATGGGTTCACTGCTGGCGGGCCTAGTGGGTTTCGCCGCGGCCAGCTCACTGTGCAACCACGCAGCGCTGCTGGTGCTGTGGCTGATGGAAACAGGCATCCGCGCCATGGTCGCCTTGCCCCACACGGCGGTGCCGGCCGGCTTTCACCCCGAAGGGCTCGGACCAGCGGCCTATGCCGCGCTGTTGGTCCTGTTGGCCTGGGGCTACCATCGGCGCTGGCGCGGAATCGCCGCGTCGTGGTGGTTGCCGCCGGCCTTCGTGATCGCGGTGCTGATTTTCGGCGTGAACTTCGGCTGACCGCGCCCAAGCTCGGGGCCATGAAAAGCGCCTACGAACTCGCCATGGAACGTCTCGCCAAGTCCGACCCGGACGCGGCCAAGCCGCTCAGCGCCGAGCAGAAGGCGCGGCTCGCAGACCTCGAAAAAGTCTATCAGGGCAAGATCGCCGAGCGGGAAATCTTTCTGAAGCAAAAGCTCGAGGCTGCACTGGCCGAGGGCGACGCGGACGAAGCCGACAAGATGCGCCAGCAGATCGCGGCGGAGAAAGCCCGGCTCGAAGAGGAGCGCGAAAGCGAAAAAGACGCCGTGCGACGCGGCCGCTGACCGGCGTCAGTCGGCGAATTCGAAATCCGCCACCAACACGTGGTGGTCCGAGCTGGGTGTCGGGTGCACCTCGCAATTCACGCAACGCAGCGGTGAATTGTAGAACACGTGGTCGAGCACGTAGGGCCGGCGGCGCCAGGTGATCTCCGTCGACTGCGCGGTCTGGTAACCGGCGGCGCCATACTGCTCGAGCAGCGACTCGTGTTTGCTGACGTTAAAGTCGCCGGTAAGAACCGTCGGCCCGTCTTCCTTGCGCAATTCCTGCTCCACGAGATCGCGCTGGATGCGGTGCTCCTCGCTGCTGGAATTGAGCATGAAAAACGCGAGCAGGTGCGTGTTCATCAGCCGCACGGTGCGGCCGCCGATTTCGACGCCGGCGGTGATCAACAACCGGTCGGTCGGCGTCTTCTTCTCGCCGAAGAAATCAAACTCCACCGGCGGCGACGGCAGGTTGATGCAAACCGAGGGTAGCAGCGGCCAGCGGGAAAAGATGGCGAGCCCAATGCCAAAGGGCAGCTCGCGCGGGTCGGGCCGGGGAAACGAGAAGTGCTGTGATAACCGGTCAGTTCGGCCTTAAGCCGGGAGTAATTTGGCGGCACCGGGGGGGGTGCGTTCCGCCCGGCCGGGCATGCTCGACTTCCTGTAGATGAATGATGTCCGCGTTGTGTCGCTTGATTTCGGCCACCGTCGCCGCGAGATCGATCGACGCATTGTCCGGATCGGCCTCGTCCCAGCCCTGGCCGTATTGCATGTTGAATTGAAGGACGCGGAAGCAGCTCATAATCAGTCGCAAAGGAAACGGTCAGGCTGGGTCGCAAAGGGTTGGACGCACCGCCGCCCGACGCACCCCGGGGCAAACCAGAGCGTTTCGGGCCACCTTGATCGCAGGCAGGGAGGCGGCACGAGTGGAGTTCATGCTGGACGTTTGCATCTGAACCGCGCGGCGCGGCCCGGGCGACGTTTTATTCCGGTTCCGCCGTGCCTTCGACCACCCAATCCCGGGCTTCCGGCACCTGCTCGAAAAACGCGTGCAGGACGGCGCTGAGGTGCTCAGCGTAGCGGAAATGCGCGCCCATGCCGGTGCGCAGCTCGGCTTCGTAAATGAATTTGTCGGCGTGCGTGCTGTGTTCGAACGGCGTCTGTGCGCCCAGCAGCAGCGAATACACATAGGCCGGCGAACCCCGCGCCATGAGCTCACGGGTCAAAGCGGCCTGATCATCGAGCAAGGCTTGGTGGTCGGCGTGCGCGATCTCGGACGGCAGGTAAAATCCCGCTTGAATCAGCGGCGTGTGACGGTGACCCGTGCGATGACGGTTGAGGTCGCGCAGCTCCGCGACGGCCATGTTATTCCAAGCAAAGGTCACACGCATACGGCGCGTGGCCGTGCCTTGGTAGCCGTAACGGTTGGCGCGGTGTCGCAAGGCCTCGGCCACCGGCTGCGTTTCTGCCAGCCAAGGCGGCGTGGTGCGGTCGACTTTGACCCAGACTTCGTCGGCGAGCGGCGCGGTCGAAAGGCGTTCCAAACCCAAGTTCAGGCTGGCCGCGAGTTCCTGCTCGGCCTGCGCTTGGTAGGATTTCTCCGCAAAGCTGTGCCGCATCAGCCGCGGCGACTGCTTGATAAGTTCCTCGCGGATCAAGGCGGCAGCGGCGCGGGCCTCCGGATGCGGCAACGAGTCGAGATGCTTCACGGTCGTCGCCCACATGCGCGAGGTCTGGACGAGTCCGACGTTGGTGCGGGTGGCGAGCGGGATGAAGTAGCGGGCGCGGTCGAGCGCGTAGTTTTTGCGGATGCGGGTGACGACGGCGGGCTTGGCGCCCTCGGGCACGCGCACGCGGTCCGGCTCGGCTTCGCCGAGCGTGTCGAGCCGCGCATATTCGGATTGATAGGCCGCGAAACTGCGCGCCATGAGGTCACGCCAACTCGGCACCAAGTCCTCCGGCAGACCGATCTCGTCCGGCGCCGGGAGGTTGCTCGGATCCATGGTGATGTAGCGCGTGCTGGATTCCTGGCCGTCGGCCATCTGCGCGATCTCAAACAGTTTCCATGCGAGCCACATCGAGATGTCGTCGAGCGCGATCGCGAGTCCACCGGTCAAGCCGCCGATCGAGGCGTGGCCATAGTCGACGAACTTCAGGATGCGGTCGATCGACGCATCCGGGTTGGCGAGGTCGACTTTGTCGAGAATCGCGCCGATGCCCTCGTTGGAGCGGGAATACCGGGCCAGGACGGAGGCCAAAAGCTCGGGGGTAACCTTGGGCAGACTGGCGGCGGAGGGCGGCGGGACGAGGGCGAGTCCGGTGATTCTCATTGGGCGCCGGCAGTCTTCACGCAATGCCCCGGGGCCGCCAAGCATGAAGGCGGTTTTTCCGGGGCAAATTTTCGCGGACGGCCTCAGGCGCCGTCGTCGACCCGCTGCAAGGCGCGCCGCCAAGCCTTCGCATACTCGCGGCGGGCGACCTGCGCGTCTTCCCAAGGATGCGGCCAGCCACTGACGTGATAGCCGTGGCTGTAACCAAGCTCGGGGCAGACCCAAAGAACGTTGTCGGGACGGGGGCCTTGCAGCCAGCAAACGAAAAGCTCCTCGACGAAGGCGAGGTAATCACGGAACTCCGGGGTGAGCTTCCCCTTCCCGTTCGTCACCGGCACCTGGCAATGCTGACCATTGAACGGGCGCAGATGGAAGAGGTTGGAAGCCCGGATGAGTTTGGGCCAGACGAGCAGGCGCTTGGCGTAGTCGGCAGGCTGCAGGTGCTTCACGACCGCGAGATGCGAATGGTCCCAAGTTGTCGGCATCAGCCGGCCGGTCTGCTGCTGAAAGAGGCGCGCGATGCCGTCGTATTTCTCCGGCGTCTCGGTCGAGGTGTCGCGGTGCGTCTCGATGTGAACCTTTACCCCGATCTTATCGCCGGCGGTCACCAGCGCCGCCGCGGTCTTGGCGGCTTTCGGCAACGGTGTGTCGTGGTCGAGGAGCTGAATATTGAGGTAAATCGCGCCGAGGTCGCGCTGCCGCGCCATCTCCTTGCGCGCCTTGGCGATGTTGGAGCCGTCGAGCCCACCCATGAGCTCGAGCCCGAGCTCGCGGCACAGGCGGGAGACGGTCTCGTCGGGGATCGCGCCGACGCCATCAAACCCAGCGGCCTTGACCGCGCGGACCTTTTGCTCGAGCGACCATTCACGCTTGGCGCTCGGGTAATGGATCATGCCCCACGGCGTGGCGCATTGGATTAGGCGGGGGGCGGATTTGGCTGGAGATTTTTTCATGGGGATAAAATGCAAGGATCGGTCCCGCTTCCGAGCAAGCGGCGGAGCCGTTAGTAACGTATTATGTTACAACTTAAGAGAACGGGAGCATCGAGGGGGAAGGCGCGATTTGTAACGTAATACGTTACTTAATCGTGGGAGCGTGAGTCGGGGGACGGGCGGCGGTTCCAGGCCACGCAGTCGGCGTAGCGGACGCCGGTGCCGCCGAAGAGGTCGAGGGCGGAGCCGATGGTGAGGTCGACGCGGCCGGCGCTGAGGCGTTCGACGTCGGCGAGGTCGGTGAAGCTGTGGGCGCCGCCGGCGTAAGTGACGGGACACGGAGCGTGTTGGCCGAGGAAGGCCACGAGGCGTTCGTCGATGCCCTCGCATTTGCCTTCCACGTCGGCGGCGTGGACGAGAAACTCGGCGCAGGTCTCGCCCAAGGTCGCGAGCGTCTCGGCATCCACTTCGAGCTCCGTGCGGGTTTGCCAGCGATTCATGGCCACGACCCAGCCGTCACCTTGGGCCCGGCAGCTGAGATCGATGACGAGGCGTTCGCGGCCCACGGCCTCGACGAGCGCGGCGAGGCGGTGATCAAGGAAGTGGCCCTCGGCGTCAAAGAGCCATGAGGTGACGATGACGTGGCTCGCGCCGGCCTCGAGCCAGGTGACGGCGTTTTTCGCGGTGATGCCACCGCCGATCTGCAGTCCGCCGGGCCAGGCGGCGAGTGCGGCGCGGGCGGCCTCGTCGTTGCCCGGGCCGAGCTTGATCACGTGGCCGCCGGTCAGGGCGTCGTCGCGGTAACGCGCGGCAAAATACTCGGCGGGGCGGTCGCTTTCAAAATTCGTGCGCAAGCCGGCGCCATCATCGCGCAGGGAGCCGCCGACGATCTGCTTCACCTTCCCGGCGTGGAGGTCAATGCAGGGGCGGAATCGGGTCATGGCGGCGGCGCGTTGGCGGCGACAATCACCGCGGCGCGCAGGCTTAGCGAGTCAGAAACCAGTCACCGAGCGGGCCCTGGTAGAAACCGAGCACGACCGTGGCGACTGCCAGCACGCCAAGGCTGAAGCCAAGCGGCCACTGCACGGCGGAAGGCTTGGGCCGGTCATCCGTTTCCCCTTCGAGCAACGGCGCACGCCACGTCTCGAAGAACGCAGCCTTGATCCAGCCGAAGTAGTAATAGATCGAGACGACCACGCCCGCGACCGCCACGGCGAGCAGCCAATAGAGACCGGCCTGGAAGGCGGTGATGAAGATGAAGAGCTTGCCCATGAACCCGGCCAGCGGCGGGATGCCGGCGAGCGAGCCGAGGCCAATCGCCAGCACCAGGCCGAGGAACGGACGCTCCTTGGCGAGGCCTGCGTAGTGGTCGAGGTCCTGTTCGGCGTCATTCGTGCCGCCGACATGCGCCATCACGCCGAACACGGCGAAGGAGGCGACGAGGTAGACGGCGAGATAGAACTGCACCGCACCCACCGCCTGCGACGTGTTGAGCGAAGCCACAACGCCGAGGAGCAGGAAACCCGCGTGCGAAACGCCGGAGAGACCGAGGAGGCGTTTGACGTTGTGCTGCGTGAGCGCGGCGAGGTTGCCGAAGATGATCGTGGCCGCGGCCATCACGCTCAGCACGGGCACCGTCAGCGACGCGTAAGGCAGGAAGGCGGTGCGCACGAGGACCAGCAGCACGGCGAAGCCCGCGGCCTTCGAAGCGACGGCGAGGTAGGCCGTGACGGGCGTGGGGGCGCCTTGGTAAACGTCGGGGATCCAGATCTGGAAGGGAAACGCCCCGATCTTGAACGCCACGCCCGCGAGGACGAGGAGGATGCCGAGGCTGGCGAGGAAGTTGCCGGGGTTGGCGGCAAGGAAGGCCTGCAACGCCGGGAAGCTCATGCCGTGCGCGGTATGCGCCGGCAGGAGCGGATTGCCGGCGACGCCGTAGAGGAGAACGATGCCGAACAGCAGCAGGCCGGAGCTGAGCGCGCCGGTGATCAGGTATTTCAGACCGGCCTCGAGCGAGAGCGGGCTCGCGCGGAAATAACTCACGAGGATGTAGAACCCGACCGTGACGGTCTCGAGCGCGACGAAGAGCATCACGAAGTGATTGCTCTGGGCGAGGAGCATCATCGCGGCGCTGACGACCAGGACGATGTGGAAGAACTCGATGCGCGGCAGCTGCTGCTTGGCCAGGCTGACGGTGCCGAGCAGGCTCACGAGCAGCGACGCGGCGAGGAAGAACACGCGCATGAACTGACTGTCGCGCGTGTGAAGCAGCAGGCCGTTGAAGGTTTCGGTGCCGAGATACGGCGCAGAGAAGGAGACCAAGAGGCACCCGAGCAGGACGAGCTGGCCGACGATGGCGACGCCGGGGATCACGCGGTGCAGGGTCCGCGGCAGGATCATCTCGAGGACGAGCAGCGCGAGGGCGAGACCGCCGAGGGCGATCTCCGAGAAAAGGGCGCTCCACTGGTTGGAGTCGGCGGCGGCCTGAAGCAGTTCAACACTCATGGCAGGTCGTTACTGGTCGAAGGTGGTGGGCAGCGCGCCGGAAGCGGGCCAGGCCGGGTGCAGGGCCGAGTTGACCGGGTCGGACACCGCCTTCGGCCAGAAGCCGATGAAGAGCAGCGCGGCGATGAGGATCAGGGCAGGCAGGCGCTCCGACCAGCGGAGATCAGACACGGGGTTGTCGGCGGCGACCTGGGCGAACTCGCCGGTCGCCGGGCCGAAGAACACCTTCGCGGCGGCCCGCAGGCCGTAGATGGCGGAGATGACGATGCCCGCGACGGCGATAATGGTGAAGGCGTGGGAGAAATTCCACAGCGCGACGAAGATCGTGAGCTCACCCCAGAAGTTGGCGAAGCCCGGCAGGCCGATGCCGGCCATGGTGGCGGCGACGAAGAGCGCGGCGAGAACCGGAGCCTTTTGCGCGAGGCCGCCCATCTCGTTCATGTCAAAGGTGTGCGTGCGGTGGTGGACGCAGGTCGCGAGCAGGAACATCAGCGCGACCGACAGGCCGTGGGCGACCATGAGCATCACCACACCGCCGGCGCCAACGCTGGTCAGGCAGGCGATGCCGAGGAAGGCGTAGCCCATGTGCATGACTGAGCTGTAACCAACCATCTGTTTCAGGTCGCGCTGGGCCATGGTGATGAAACCGACGACGAGCACGTTGCCCACGGCCGCAAGGGTCGCGAGCACCGTGACCCACTGCATGGCGCCGAGCGGCAGCAGCGGAAGGGCAACTTGGATGAGACCGTAGAGGCCGAATTTTTTCAGCACGCCCGCATGCAGCATGGCGGCGGAACTCGGCGCGGCACCGTAGCCCAGCGGAGCCCACGTGTGCAGGGGCCAGAGGGAGACGAGGATACCGAAGCCGAACATCAGGAGACCGAAGGCGTATTTTTGCACGGCGGCCGACAGCGGCTGCGCGGCCAACGCGTGGCGCAGGGCGATAAGGTCAAAGCTCGTCGCGCCGCTCTTCACGTAGATGGCGATCAAGCCGATCAGCGACAGCATGGCGCCGAGCGTGAGGTAGATCGTCATCTTCATGGCCGCGTAGTTGCGGTCGCGGCCGCCCCAGATGCCGACCATGATGAAGGTCGGAATGAGCGCGAGTTCGTGGAAGAAGTAGAAAAAGAAGACGTCGATGCTGGCAAACACGCCCATCAGTCCGCCCTGCATGATAAGCAGCAGCATCAGGTAGATCTTGAGGCGCTCGGCGCCCGACTGAATCGCGTAAAGGCCGGCGGCGAGACCGACGATGCCGGCGAGAGCGAAGAGCGGCATGGAGATGCCGTTGAGGCCGAGGTGCAGCGCGATGCCGAAGCGGTCGAGGCCGGTGGAATACTCCGAGGTGAAGACGTAGCTCGAATCCGCGTCGGCCGGGAAGTGCCACCAGGTGTGCAGCGCCAGCAGCGCCGGCAGCGCAAAGCCCACGTAAGCGAGTTTCACGGACCAGCGCTTGGGCAGGCCGAGGGCGATGGCCAGCGCCACCGCGAGGGGACTCACGATGGCCAGCAGAAGGGGGTCAAAAGGCAGTTGGCTCATTGCAGATTAAAACATTCCCGAGGCGAGGGCCCAGAGTAGGACGACTCCGAGCAGGAACCAGTAGACGTAGGCGTGCAGGCTGCCGGTGTGCAGGGCGCGCGCGCCCAGGCCGAGGAAGCCGATGAAACCGGAGAAGCCCCGGATGATCACGCCGGCGAGGAAGATCTGCTCGAGGAAGTTGAGCAGCATCGCGAGGCGCTGCTGCACTTTCGCGATGTAGTAGCCGTAGACAGCGTCGAAGGACTCCTTGAGCGCGGTCAGGGCATTGAAGAGACCGGAAGACTTTTGCTGCAGCGTATCCTGCGCACCCGGCTTGTAGAGCAGCCACGCGGTGCCGGCGCCGAGGACCATCACGATGACGCTGACGATCAGCACGCGGGTGTGGAGTTCGTCGGAGTGCGGCACGAGGTGCGCCACGTCGCCAGCGAGTTTGCCGTAGACGCCGGTCCAACCACCCGCGACGGCGAGGACGCCGAGGACGATCAACGGCAGGGTCATGGAGAAACCGCTCTCATGCGCATGCGCGGCGGAGTCGGAACGGGTCGAGCCGAAGAACACGAGCTTCCACATGCGAACCATGTAGAACGCGGTGAGGATGGCCGAGAAGGTCAGGACGCCGAGGACGGGCGCGCTCTTCTGCATCGCGAGGAGCAGGATGGCGTCCTTGGAGTAGAAACCGGCGAGGAACGGGAAACCGATGATCGCGAGCACGCCGAGCGTAAAAGTGATGAACGTGATCGGCATCTTCTTCGCCAGTCCGCCCATCTTAAAGATGTCCTGCTCGTGGTGGCAGCCGTGGATCACGGAGCCGGAGCCGAGGAAGAGCAGCGCCTTGAAGAAAGCGTGGGTCGTGAGATGGAACATCGCGGCGCCGACCCCGGCGGCGATGACCATCGTGTGTTCACCGTGTTCGACGGCGAGCGAACCCAACCCAAACGCCGCGACCATATAGCCGAGCTGCGATAGCGTGGAGTATGCGAGGACCTTCTTGATGTCGCTTTGGACGACGGCGCAGAGCGCGGCGTAAAGGGCGGTGACGGCGCCGACCCACATGATGACATTGAGCGCCTCGGCCACCATCAGGACCTCAATGCGGCAGAGCATGAAGATACCGGCGGCCACCATGGTGGCGGCGTGGATGAGGGCGGAGACGGGCGTCGGGCCTTCCATCGCGTCGGGCAGCCAGACCTGCAGGGGCATCTGGGCGGACTTGCCGACGGCACCGCAAAACAGGAGCAGCGGGATGAGGCGGCTGTAAACCAGACCGCCGTTGGTCCCGAGTTCGTTGAGCTCGGTCAGGTTGACCGTGCCATAGGTCGCGTAGCACAGGATGATGCCGAGGAGGAAACCGAAGTCGCCGACGCGGTTGGTGATGAACGCCTTCTTGGAGGCGTCGGCGGCGGACTGCTTCTCGTGGTAGTGGTTGATCAGCAGCCAGGAGCTGAAACCGACCAGCTCCCAGAAGATGAACATCATGAAAAGATTGTCCGCGAACACGATGCCGAGCATCGAGAACATGAAGATCGACAAACCGCCGAAGTAGCGCGCGCGGGCTTTGTCGTCGTGCATGTAACCCGTGCTGAACAGGTGGATGAAGAAGCCGACAAAGCTGACCACGAAGAGCATCAGCGCCGCGAGGTCGTCGAACTTGAATCCGAGCGAGACGCTGAAGCTGCCGAAGCGCAGCCACTCCATCGACGCAGTGAACCGTTCCCCGCCAAAGATGAGGTCGAGCGAGAGCCCGGCAAGCGCGGCGGCGTCGGTGACGGAGACCATCGTGGCGATGGCGCCCTGGCGACGCAGGAACAGCGCGATGAGCGCGGCCGAGGCCAGCGGGAGGAGGAGAATGAGAAGGACTTGTTGGACCGGCGTCATGGCGTCAGTTCTTCAAGGCGTTGAATTCGTCGACCTCGACCGTCACGCGCTTGCGGAAGAGCGCGACGATGATGGCGAGGCCGACCGCGACCTCGGCCGCGGCGACGGTGAGAATGAAGAACACGAAGACGTTGCCGTCCATCGTGCCGTTGAACCGCGAGAAAGCGACGAGCGCGAGGGTCGCGGCCACCAGCATGAGCTCGAGGCTGATGTAGATGATCAACGTGTTCTTGCGCAGCAGCACGCCGAAGAAGCCGATGGCGAACAGCACGACGCTGAGCAAAATGCAGGTGTTGAGGGTCACGGTGATCATGAGGCGGCCTCCGCGGTGAACTTTTTGCTGAGCACAATCACGCCGAGCATGGCGATGAGGAGCAGGAAACCCACGACCTGCAGCGGCAGGAGGTAGGTGGTGAAGAGCGCCTCGCCGTAGGCCTTGAGGCTAGCGCCGGGAGCTGCCACGTCGGCGAGGGGCAGCGAGGCGAGCTGGCCGCGCGAGGCGACGGCGACCACGCCGCTGACGAGCAGGCCGGCACCGACGACGGTGGCAAAGGCGGACACGCCCTTGAATTTCCACGCCGACGGGTGCTGCAGGTCGAGCAGCATGATGATGAAGAGGAAGAGCGCCACGACCGCGCCGGCGTAGACCAGCACGAGCAGCACCGCGAGGAGATAGGCCTCGAGCAAGGCGAAGATGCCCGACACGCCGACCAGGCTGAGCAGGAAGCACAACGCGGCGTTGACGGCGTTGCGGCAGGCGATCGCACCGACGGCGAAGATCACCGTGAAGCAGGCCAGGAAGTAGAAGAGGGAATCAACCATGGTCGTCGGTTCAGTGGGCATTGCCGTGCTCGGCCGCGGCCTTCTTCTTGTCCCACTTGAAATGCTGGTCCGGCAGGGTGCCGCCGAGCTCGTAGAGCTTAGTCTTGTCGTTGACCATCTCGGCGCGGGTGTAGCCGGTCATAGAGAATTGGTTCTGAAGGAAGATGGCCTCCTCGGGGCAGACCTCCTGGCACAGGCCGCAGTAGATGCAGCGAAGCATGTCGATCTTGAACTCCTGCGGACCTTTCTCGACGTGCTCGCGGCCGCTGCCCTCGGGCACCTCGCCCGGGGTGATGCGGATGGCCTTGGGCGGGCAGACAAATTCGCAGAGCTGGCACGAGACGCACTTCTCGCGGCCGTTGGGATCCTTCACCAGCGTAGGGACGCCGCGGTAACCGGCCGGGATTTCCGGCCGCACCTCGGGATACTCCAGCGTGACCTTGGGGGCAAAGAGGTGCATTAGCGTGGTCTTCAGGCCGCTGGCGATCTGCGGCAGGTAAGTGCGCTCGGCGAAGGAAAGCGGTTTGCGTTCGACGGGGATGACGGCCATGGCGCGAAAATCAGAGTTTGGGTTGCAGGAGCGCGATCGCGACGAGGTAGACGAGCAGGTTGGCGATCGCGAGCGGCAGCAGCTTTTGCCAGCCGAGCTTCATGACCTGGTCGTAGCGGAAGCGCGGCACCGTCCAGCGCACCCACATGAAAAGGAAGATAAGGGCGACGATCTTGCCGAGGAAGATGCCGATGGAAACAAGGCCGGTGAGCAGCGGGTTGCCGGCGATGCCGAGCGTGTTGGCCAAGTCGGCCAGCGTGACCCACGGCAAGGGATTCCAGCCGCCGAGGAACAGCAGGATGAAGACGCCGGAGCCGATGATCATGTGCGCGTATTCCGCGACGAAGAAGATCGACCACTTGAAGGCGCCGTATTCCGTGTGGAAGCCGCCGACGAGGTCGGACTCGGACTCGGGCATGTCAAACGGATGACGGTTGGTCTCGGCGAAGAGTGCGATGAGAAAGATGATCGCGCACAGCGGCATGGTGAAGAGGAACCACGCGCCACCCCAGAAACCGGATTGCGACTGGAATTCCACCACGCGGGTGAGGCCCAGCGAGCCGTCCATGCCGGGGGCGTTGATCCACAGGAAGACGGGCAGGACGGAGAGTGTCATCGACAGCTCGTAGGAGATGAGCTGGGCCGAGGCGCGCACGCCGCCGAGGAAAGGATACTTCGAGTTCGAGGCCCAGCCGGCGAGGATCAGCGAGTAAATGCCGAGCGAGGACACAGCGAAGACGGCAAGGATGCCCACGTCGACATTGGCGAGGATGAGCGGCTGCACGGTCTCGCCGTCGAGCCACGCGCCGAAGGGCACGGCCACGACGGTGGTCAGCGCCGGGATCAGGGCCACGGCCGGTGCGAGGAAAAAGTAGAACTTGTTCACGTGACCCGGCACCGGGTCTTCCTTGAAGAGGAACTTCAGGCCATCGGCCAAAAGGTGAAACACGCCGAGGCGCTGGAGGAACTTGCCGACAAACGGAATCCACGCGACCCACGGCACGATGGCGCGGTTCGGACCCGGGCGGCCCTGGATCCAAGCAGAAACCTTGCGCTCGGCCAGCGAGCACGCGCCGGCGAGCGGGAAGATCACGGCGATGACCGCGAGGCCCTTGACGACGCCTTGCACGAGCGGATGGAGGGTAGACCAGAATTCGATCATGGCGTTCAGGCGGTGGCGGCGGCGGTAGCCGGCTTGAAGTGCAGCGTCTCGCCCTCGGCAAAGGGCAAGGTGGCGAACGGCGTGGCGTCGAGCAGGAGGCCGTCGGCGGGGAGGTTCCGCCAGGTCATGGTGCCGAGCGCAGGCACCTCGGCGGCGAGCGCGGTCCAGACGCCGGCGAGATCACCGGGGACGTTGCCGCCACCCGCGGCGGCGACGAGCTTGGCGAGGACCGCGAGGTCGTCGCTCGTGCCCGCGGGACCGGGGACGGCCTTGGCGAACTTCTGGATGCGGAACTGCTGGTTCACCAGCGTGCCGGACTTTTCAAAAACGGTAAGTGTCGGGATCAGCACCTTAGCGGCCTCGCTGGTGGCGTTGGCATTGGTGCCTAGGTAGACGATCGCGACCTTCGCGAGCTGGGCCGCGGCGAGACCGGCGGCGGCGAGGTCTTCGCCGATTGAGACGACGGTCTTGATCTTGCCGGCTTCGATGTCGGCCGCGAGGGCCGAGAGCTTGGCTTCCGGCAGGGCGGAGACGAGACCCGTGACGAGCGCGCCGCGCACGTTGGGATTGCGGTCGGCGGAGAGCAGAAGGCCATCGCCCTCCCCCACCCGGCTGACCAGCGAAACGGAGGCCTTGAGCGCGGCGGCGAGCTTCTTGGCAAGGAACTGTTCCTCGACCGAGCTGCGGCCGGAACCCACGACGGCGACGCCGCCGGCGGAAGCGAGCTGCGCGACGGTGTTGGCCGCGATCTCGAGCGAGCTGTCCTGACCCTCGACCTTGACGCCCTTGAGGCGGTCGGCGGCCTGGACTTGCTTGTAGAGGAGACGGCCGCTGTCGGTCATCCACGTGTCGTTCACGCCGTCATTCTGGCGCGGCGTGATGCGGTAGATGACGCCCTCGCGGGACCACACGGTGGTGTTGGCGCCGACGGAGGACTCGGTGTCGATCGACGGCGTCTGCTTGAGGAACCAGACGCGCATCTTGAACCGGAAGTCGGTGCTGGTGAGCGCGCCGACCGGGCAGATATCGACGGTGTTGAGCGAGTAATTATTGGCGAGCTCCTTGCCGGGGAAGCAAGTGAGCGTCGAGTAGCTGCCGCGGTCGACGAAGCCGAGGACGTCGTCCTTGGCGATCTCGCGGGAGAAGCGGATGCAGCGCGAGCAGAGGATGCAGCGCTCGTCGTCGAGCGTGACGCGGGGCCCGAGGCGGGTGCGCTTGGGCTTCACGTTCTTTTCCTCGATGAAGCGCGAGTAGCCGCGGCCGTAGCCGGTGGCCTGCTCCTGCAGCTTGCACTCGCCGGCCTGGTCGCAGATCGGGCAGTCGAGCGGGTGATTGATGAGGAGAAACTCCATCACGCCCTCGCGGGCCTCCTTCACCATCGGCGAGGTGGTCTTGATGTGCAGGCCCGGCATCGCGTTGGTGCCACAGCCGATCTGCGGGCGCGGGATCCAGTTGATCTTCTGCTTCCCGGTGGCGGGATCCATGATCGGCGCCTTCGTGGCGGGATCGACGGCCGGCATGCCCATTTCGATGAGGCACATGCGGCAATTGCCCGCGACGGTGAGCTTCGGGTGATAGCAGTAATGCGGGACGTCGACGCCGAGCTGGCGCGCAGCCTCGATCACGTTCGTGCCCTTGGGCACGGCGATCTCCTTGCCGTCGATGTTGACGGTGACGAGGTCGGGTTTGGCAGGCTGGATCATTGCGGAAATTACAGAATTAAAACGCGAAAGCACCAAGGGCGCCAAGATTGCGCAAAGTGAATTGGGCGGGTGCTGGGCTTGGCGTCATCTTTGCAGTCTTCGCGTCTTGGCGTTTCAAAAGGTCAAACGAGGTTCAGGGCGTCGGCGGGCTTGGATTGCTTGGTCTCGGCGTAGCCCTCGAACTCGTCCTTGAACTTGGCGAGGAAGCTCTGGGTCGGCCACGAGCAGGCTTCGCCGAAGGCGCAGATGGTGCGGCCGGGGATCTGGTCGGCGACGCCCTTGAGGAGCGCGGCGTCTTCCTTGCGCGCGACGCCATGCACCATGCGGGAGGAAATTTTCTTCATCCACAGCGAGCCTTCGCGGCAGGGGGTGCACTGGCCGCAGGACTCGTGGGAGTAGAACGCGTTGATGTTGGCGAGGGCCTCGACCATGTTGACCGAGTCGTCCATGACGATGACGCCACCGGAGCCGCCCATCGTGCCGATCATGGCGAGCGAATCGAAATCCATCGGCACGTCCTCGACGCCCCAATCGTATTCGGCGCCGGCGCGGGTCTTGCCCTTGAAACGTTCGCCGAACTTCAGGATCTTGGCGGAGGAGCCGCCGGGGATGACGGCCTTGAAGGTGCGGCCGTCGCGCGGTCCGCCGCAAACTTCGTTGAGCAGCTGGCCCATCGTGATCTTGCCGCACTCGAACTCGTAGTAACCGGGCTTCTTGACGTGGCCGGAGACGCAGAAGATGCGGGTGCCGGTGTTGCCGGCGGTGCCGATCTTCGCGTATTCGTCGCCGCCCATGCCAATGATGTGCTTCACATGGCAGAGCGTCTCGACGTTGTTCACGATCGTCGGGCACTGGTAGAGGCCGAGGACCGCGGGGAAATACGGGGGCTTGATGCGCGGGTTGGCGCGTTTGCCCTCGAGCGACTCGATCAGGCCGGTCTCCTCGCCGCAGATGTAGGCGCCGGCACCGCGGTGCACGAAGATGTCGCAGGAGTAGTCGGTGCCGAGGATGTTGGCGCCGACGAGGTTCTTGTCGCGGGCCTCTTGGATGGCTTTCTCCAGGATGCGCGCGCCGTGCGGGAATTCGCCGCGGATATAGATGTAGGCCTGCTTCACGTTGTTAGCGAAGCACGAGATCATCGTGCCCTCGATCAACTGGTGCGGGTCCTGATGAATGATGTAGCGGTCCTTAAAGGTGCCGGGCTCGGACTCGTCGGCGTTGACGATCAGGTAAATGGGCTTGCCCGACTTGCGGTCGACCAAGCTCCACTTCACGCCACAGGGGAAACCGGCGCCGCCGCTGCCGCGCAGGCCGGACTTCTTGACCTCCTCGCGCAGGTCCTCGGGCTTTTGCGTGACGGACTTCTTCAGGGTCTCGTAACCGCCGTGGCGGATGTAGCAATCGATGTCGTTCGAGTAGCCGGCCTCGTCGATGTGCTGGAAAATGATGCGTCGTTGTTCGGGCATGGCGGTCAGCGTTGGGCGGCTTCGGCTTTGATCTGGGCGGCGAGCTGCTTCGCCTTGGCGGCGTCGACGTGCTCGTGCAGCTCGTCGTCCACCATGACGACCGGTCCGGAGCCGCAGCTGGCGAGACACTCGACGAACTCGACGGTCACCTCGCCGTCGGGCGAGACCTCGTTGAGGCCGGTGTTGAACTCCTGCTTGAGCGCGTCGCAGGTCTTGTAGCCGCCGTTGAGCGCACAGGAGAGCGTGCGGCAGACGCGGATGTGCCGCCGGCCGATCGGCTTCTGGCGGAACATCGGGTAAAACGTGATCACCTCGTAAACGTTGATCGGCTGGATCTCGAGCTTGGCCGCGACCCACTCAGTGGTCTCGGGCGGCAGATAACCGATGTCTTCCTGAATGAGGTGCAGGAGCGGAAGCGTGGCGCTGCGCTTTTGCGGGTAATGCGTGATCACCTCGTCGATGCGGGAGAGCGTTTCAAGTTTGAGATTCATCTAGCGGATTCAGAGGAAGTGCGAAGGCGCCAAGGGCGCGAAAATTCGCAAAGGCGGTGAGAAAAACAAGGTGCTTGGCGGAGCTTGGTTTGGTCTTGGCGGCTTGGCGTTGAGTTCAGCGGTCGCACTCCCCCATCACGAAGTCGAGGGAGCCGAGGATCGAGACGACGTCCGACACCATCGCGCCGGCGCAGACCTTGGGCAGGATGGAGAGATTGCAGAACGACGGGGCGCGGATCTTCAGGCGGTAAGGCACGCCGCCGCCCTGGCTGACGATGTAGAAACCGAGCGCGCCCTTCGGGTTTTCGGCCTCGAAGTAGACCTCGCCGGCGGGCATCTGCGGGCCCTCGGTGACGATCATGAAGTTTTGGATCAGCTCCTCCATCGAGGTGAGGATCTTGTCCTTAGGCGGGGCGAAGATCTTGCGCGCGTCCTTGGCATACCAGTCGCCCGCGGGGAACGCGGCGATGGCCTGTTTGATGATGCGGACGGACTGGCGCATTTCTTCGCCGCGCACGAGGTAGCGGTCGTAGGAATCGCCGGTCGTGCCCAAGGGCACGTCGAACTCGTATTGCTCGTAGCCGCTGTAGGGCCGGTCCTTGCGGAGGTCCATCGCGACGCCTGAACCGCGCAGGTTCGGGCCGGTGAGGCCGTAGGCGATCGCGTCCTCCTTCGAGATGACGCCGACGCCGACCGTGCGGTCCATGAAGATCTTGTTGCGGGTGAGGAGCGCGAGAATCTCCTCGAGGATCGGCAGGAATTGATCGCAGAACGCGTTGACGCGATCGTTCCAGCCCTCGGGCACGTCGCGGGCGACGCCACCGATGCGGGTGTAGCTGGTGGTGAAGCGCGCGCCGGTGAGCTCCTCGAAAAGCTTGTAGAGCTTCTCACGCTCGGTGAACGCATACATGAACACCGTCCACGCGCCGGTATCGATGCCGAAGGCGCCGAGGCCGAGGAGGTGGGCGGAGATGCGGGCCATTTCCGCGGTGATCACGCGGATCGCCTGGCAGCGCGCGGGCACCTCGAGCTTGGCGAGCTTTTCCACCGCGATGGCGTAGGCCATGTTGTTGGCGAGCGGCGCGAGGTAGTCCAACCGGTCCGTGTAGGGCACGAACTGGTTGTAGGTCATGTTCTCGGCGATCTTCTCGTCGCCGCGATGCAGGTAGCCGATGACGGGCTCGGCCTTGGTGACGACCTCGCCGTCGAGTTCCATCTGGACGCGCAGCACGCCGTGGGTCGACGGGTGCGAGGGGCCCATGGAGAGCGACATCTTCTCGGTCTCAAATTCACCGGAGGCGTTCTTCGCCGCGGCGTCAGGGAAGGCAAATTCAGTGGCCATCGTGGGTCAGGCTCCGGGTTTCTCGCTGGCTTCGTTCCAGCTCTCGTCCTTGGCGCGGGGCTCGGCCTCGGTCAGGTTCATCTCGCCGCTGGAGGCGACGAACGGTCCGCCGGCCATCGGGGCGGGCTTGACCTTGGCATTGGTCTCCGCGGCGACCTCGGGGTCGGGCAACTCGGTCTCGATGCCGGCGAGGGGGAACTCCTTGCGCAGCGGGTGGTAGGGGTAGCCCTCCCACATGAGGATGCGGCGCAGGTCGGGGTGACCCTCGAAGCGGATGCCGAACATGTCGTAGGTCTCGCGCTCGTGCCAGTCGGCCGCCGGCCAGAGACCCGTGGCGCTGGGCACCGAAGGGGCGTCGTCGCCGCCGATGCAGGCCGCGGCCACGCGGACGTAGGCGTGGCCCGTAGTGGAATAAAGATGGAAGACGGCGGTGAACCGCGGGTTGGCGCCCTCGGCCCAGTCGACGGCGGTCACGTCGACCAGCATGTCGAAACCGTGTTCGTCGCGCAGCGTCTGGAGCACGGCCAGCAGGTCGGACGCGGGCACGTCGAGCGCCGGGTGGTCGAGGCTGGGGCGCGGCGTGACCGCGGAAAACTTGGCTTGGATCGCGGCCGTGGGATCGGCGGAGGCGGGGGCGGACATGGGCGCGGATTCCGGGGGCTCAGGCGGTCAAGAGGGTCTTGGCGGAGCGTTCCTTGCCGACCTTGGCCTGAAGCTTCATCAAGGCGTCGAGCAAGGCCTCCGGGCGCGGCGGGCAACCGCTGATGTAGACGTCGACCGGCACGATGCGGTCCACTCCCTGCAGCGTCGCATAGCTGCGATACATGCCGCCGGAGGAGGCGCAGGCTCCCATGGCAATAACCCATTTCGGCGCAGCCATCTGGTCATAGATGCGGCGCAGCGAGGAGGCCATCTTGTAGGTCACGGTGCCGGCCACGATCATGCAGTCGGCCTGCCGGGGGGAGAAACGCATGACTTCGGCGCCGAAGCGGGCGATATCGAAGCGCGACGACGCCGTCGCCATGAGCTCGATGGCACAGCACGCGAGCCCCATGGGCATGGGCCACATGGAGTTGTTGCGGATCCAATTGATGACCGCATCAGCGCGGGTGACGATGGCCTCGCCCTCCACCTTGCTGTTGTAGGCCAGTTCTGTGTTGGAAGATACCATGGACAAAGGGGACGGTTCGTGATGAACGGAATCCCTTTGAGGGTTACGGTCCGCTCCAAGTCGTGCAAGTGGCATTTTCCAAAAAAGTTGCGCGTGCAAAAAAACCGCGCGGATTTGCCATTGACCCGGGCCGCCGGGAGCCGCTTTTCTCTCCCCTCGCTCAACCGCGGACCGACCGTTTTGGCCGGCCCGACGGGCAACCCGGAGAGGTGGCAGAGTGGTCTATCGCGCTCGCTTGGAAAGCGGGTGTAGGGAAACCTACCGGGGGTTCGAATCCCCCCTTTTGCCCTCTATGCTCTCTATCATAGCCGACTCCTCTCCACAAATATACGC
>JAPOIC010000202.1 GCA_029979145.1 Opitutaceae bacterium | reverse complement strand
GGAAGGGTGCGGTGGGGAGGGTTTGATACCAGAAGGTCGTGGCGCAGAGGTCGTCCTGCAGCGGGAGGTAGCGGCCGTCGCTGCGCCAGCCGAGGGCCTGGATGGTGACGCGCAGTTCGTCGGTGAAGCGAATCGGATCCAGCACGTGCCAGCGATACATCGCGAAGCGCGTCTGCGAGCGATAGACGCCGTCCGGCCGCAGCACTTGGTGGAGGCCGACGTAAGGCGTGCAGAACTCCTGATACTGCTTCGTCTCCTTGTTCTCGAAGTTGTAGGAGCCGCAGAAGTAATCCTCCGTGCCGGTGCCGCAGATGGTCGGCCAGTCCTTGTCGCCGTCGAAGAAGAACTTGATCTCGCCCTCGCCCCACCAGTTGGCGTTGTTCACGCCCCAACCCATGGCGGTGCCAACGTAGTGGCCGCGGCCCTTGACGCCGTCGAGCAGGGTGAAGTCGGTCTTGAACGGCAGCGGGTTGGTGCGGCGGAACTGCGCGTGGAAATAGGCGCAGTCCTCAGGCACATCCGTCAGCGTGTAGTTCACTTGGTAGTAGAGGGTCATGTCCTCGTGCCCGATGTTGGACATCGTGATGCGGCAGGACTTGCGGAACGGCATTTCCCAGTAGCAGTTGAACGCGCTGCCGGGGTTCACGCACACGGCCTGCGAGACCAGCGGCGAAAATCGTCCCCACGGCATGGCGAAGAAATCGCCGACCGGGCACTCGACCGATGGGTTCTCCTGTCCGTCCCAGTAAATGCGCAGGATGCTGTAGCGCCACGGGCCGGTGGGGGTCATCCAGATCTGCTGGATGGCGCCGCTGCCGGAGATGTCGGCGACGGTGAAGGTCTCGCCGGCCTTGATGCGGACCGAAGGGGAAACCTTCCAGCCCTGGCCGAGGCCGCGTGCGCAGTGTGCGCCGGTGCCTTCCGTGGCCATGCCGCCGGCGCCTTTGGCACCGGTGAAATTTTCCGCGCTGATCGAGCGGGATTGGGCGGAGGAGAGTCGGCTGAGGTTGCCGAGGTGGAGGCCGAGACCATTGAAAGCATTCATGGGATAAGGGGAGGGAGCATTGGCGGCTGGCCGGGTGGAACGCAGCCCTTTTCGTGTTGAATATTACTCAACCGCTAAAGTGCGCGGTGCAAAACGTTCGACTCGCCGCCGGGAATTTGCGCGGTGAAAGCGGTTGAATCCCCCGAAGGCGACAGTGCAGCGATTTGAGGAGGTCGACGGCCTCCGGGCCGTGGCCTGCGCGCTGGTGATCTGGCATCACGTGGCGGAGGCGTATGCGGGGATCGCGGGTGGCAGCCTTTGGATGCATGACTTCGCCCAGGCCTGCAATCTGGGGTGGATCGGCGTCCTCGCGTTCTTCGCCATCAGCGGCTATGTCATCCCGAGCTCGTTGCGCGGCGGTCGGGGCGACGGGCTGCGGCGGTTCGCCGTGCGGCGGTTCTGGCGGTTGTGGCCGCCGTTTTGGTTCGCGGTGCTGGCGACTTGGTTGCTGACGCCGGACCAATTCACCGCGGCGCGCCTTGGCTGGAATTTCACCATGCTGCCTTCGCTGGGCGGGCAGCTGCCGGCGGCGGGACACTTCTGGACGCTGGAGATCGAGCTCGTGTTCTACGTCGTCATCTCGGCGTTGTTCTTGATCTGCGGACGGCTGGGCTGGGCGGTCATCACGCCGGTCTTCGTCGGCATGAGCGCGTGGTATATCGAGTGGTCGAAGTTTCCGCTGCCGGACTACTGGCAATGGCTGCTCCTTTTCCTGACGATGATGTTTTGGGGTGCGGCTTGCCGCGAGGTGGTGCGCTTCGACTTTGCGCGGTGGACCGGCGCGCGCTGGGTGGGGCTGACGCGGGCCGCCGTGCTTGGGTTGGCCACGGGGTTGCTCGCGCTGAGGCCGTTGAAGTCGGCCTACTTTGGATGGAGCGAGGGCGAGGCCGGATTGTTGCGTTTTGGACTGACCACGGCGGCGGCGATTTTTCTCTTCCTGCTTTGGGTCGTGCTCAAGCCCGTGCGTTCCGACTGGCTCGCGCGGGTGGGGCGTTGGACCTACTCAACTTATCTGCTCCACGCCGTGGTGTTTTACGGCGGGTTGAAGCTAATCCACGTTTTTGATCTGGCCGTCCTGCGCGGCTGGCCGCTGCCGGTCTACGTGGTGCTGATGGTCATCCTCGGGTTCGCCGCGGGCGGTGCGGCATTCCGCTGGATCGAGGGCCCGAGTGACCGCGTCGGGCACCGGTTGACTGGTGGACGACGCGAGTAACGCCGTCGGTCAGTCCTTGTATTGTTTGCCCTTGCCGCCCCACTTGTCGCAGCCGCCTTGGCCGCTCGGGCGCACACTGGGCTTGTGGATTTCCTCGTAGCCGCGGTGGGCGTAGGGATCCTGACCGGCGACGATGATGATGTCGCGGTGGTCGGCCGACGCCATGTGCTGACCCTCCTTGGGCAGGCTCCACGGCAGGCGGGACTCGCAGCTCATGTAATGATTCACCAGCGAGCGGCGATAAGTGCCCTCGGGCGCGCGGTTGGGCAGTGAACGGTGGAGCAGGTAGCCGTTGAAAAACACGACTGAGCCCGCCTCCACTTCGACCGGAAACGCTTCGTCGTCGCGGTAGGGAAAACCGAAGGACTCCTCGGCGCAGTCGAAGCGGCGGTCGCCATGCCACTTCTGTTCCCAGAGCACGCCCGGGCGATGCGAGCCGGGCAGCACCCAAAGGCAGCCGTTGTCCGTGGTGGCGCGATCGATCGCGATCCAAGCGCCGGTCAGCGAACGGTCGCGCGTGGGAATGTAGTCTTCGTCCTGGTGCCAGGCCTGGCCGGGCTTGCCCGAGGACTTGATGAAGAGCATCGACTGCATGCATTTCACGTTGGGACCGATGACGGTGGTGAGCGCCTTGACCGACGGCTCGTTGTGAATCGCGCGGGTCATGATCTCGGAAATCTTGTGCGGGAAATGAATGCAGAGGAACCGCTGCAGCACGGAGTCGTCCGGCTCGGCGGCGTCGGCGCGCGGGTGGTCGGGCAGTGCGCCGCGATCCCCGCGGCAGATGAGCGTGGTCTCGCGTTTGAGCGCCTCGACCTCGGCGGGGCTGAACGCGTTTTCCAAGACGAGGTAACCGTTGGCCTCGAAGAAAGCCTTCACCGCGGCCGGGTCGGCGTCGGGGGAAAAGTAGCCCGGCGGGCGGGTTTTCGGGAACTGGTTGCGGCGGGTGCCGGCGAAGCCGCCGGTGGCGGTGACCAAGTTGCGAGGCGGGGTATCGAGGGTTGTGGAACTCATGGAACATATATCCATTACCATCGAATAATGCCCAAAGGTAGCCCCAATAGACGGGAAAACGTATCCAATAAACCACAGGCCTCGCGGCTGCGCGCGGCGATGTCGGCCCGGGTGGTCTTTGGCGATGTGGTCTACGAACCCGGCGGCCGGTTTGGTCCGCGTGTGCAAACGGACTACCAGTTGGTCGTGCTGTTGGAAGGCACGATGCGGGTGGAAGTCGACGGGGTGGTGCGGGAAGTGGGCCCAGGCGAGGTCACTTTGCTGCGCCCGGGTGGACGCGAGACCTTCGCCTTTTCGAGCGAGCGCAAAAGTCATCACACCTGGTGCGCGGTGCATCGGCAATTGGTGGGTGCGGAACTGCGCGTGGCCTGCCGGCGCGCGGCGCCGGTGCTGCCGGTGACGCGCCGTTTTGAGCAACTGATGGAGCTGGGGCTCGGCATGCCGCTGACGGCGGGCACGCAATCTCACGGTTTGATCGACGCGCTCGGGCTGGCGGTGTTGCAGGCGTATCTGTTCACCGATGCGCGCAATGCGCGCCGCGACACCGACGAGCCGGATGCGTTGCGCCGTGCGCTGGCGTGGGTGGGGCAGGAGGGACATGAGCGCACGGACCTGCCGACGATGGCCACGGCCGCGGGCGTTTCGCCCACGCAACTCGTGACGTTGTTCAAACGCCACCTCGGCACGACGCCCCTGCGCTATGTGTGGGAAAATCGGACGCGCCGCGGCGCGCAGCTGCTGCGCGAGACGGGTCTGACGGTGGGCGAGGTCGCGTTTCGATGCGGCTTTCAGACGCCGTTTCATTTTTCGCGCTGGGTGAAACAGGTCTACGGCGTGCCGCCGCGCCGTTTGCGCGCGGACTCCTGGGGCGCGGCGCACGCAGACGGTTAGTTCGTCACTTTCGTCGCGCGGCCGGC
>JAPOIC010000150.1 GCA_029979145.1 Opitutaceae bacterium | reverse complement strand
GGCCCGACGTTTCATGGCGTGAGGGTTTGGGCTGGCGGCTACGCGGTCAAGCCGCCGCGTGGCCGCGTTGACGACCGCCCCGGCCGGAGTCCGCCCGCGACTTGCCATTGGGCCGGGAGCGGCCAAACTCCGGGCTTCATCACCCTTCTATGAAATTCCTCCAGCTTAAGTTTATCCCGCGGAGCACCGATTTTGCCCTCCTGCTCCTGCGCGTCGTGGCCGGCCTGACGATGCTCCTCAACCACGGTTGGGGCAAAGTCATGAACTTTGGCGGCATGAGCGACAAGTTCATGAACTTCCTCGGCATGGGCAGCACGGTTTCACTCGTGCTGATCATCTTCGCCGAGGTCGTGTGCGCGGCGCTGATCACGCTCGGTTTCCTCACGCGCTTCGCGGCGCTGGTGCTCGCGATCGGCATGGGCGTGGCCTTCTTCGTCGGCCACGGCATGAAGCTCTCGAACCCCGGCAGCGGCGAACTCGCGCTAATCTACCTGCTCATCGCGGTGACGCTGTTCTTCTCCGGTGCGGGCAAGTTCTCGATCGACGCGAAGCAAGGCGGCGCCTGAGCGGCGCGCGCAGTATTTTGTAGGGCGGGGTCGCTGACCCCGCCTTTTTTGTGCCAGCGAAACGCCCGGCATGGCCTGCATAGCCTTGGCGCCGGAGGACGCTCCCGGGTGTAGGGCGGGAACTCCGATTCCCGCCGTCTGCAATGCGGTGGGTGCAAGGCGGGGTTTGGAAACCCCGCCCTACAACGGTCAGCGCAGGCGGGCGAAGCTGGCTTGAAGCAGCTCGAGGTCGCCGGCGCCTTTGGTGCGGGCGCGGGCGCGCTCGACGAGGCCGGCCTCGAGGGCGTTTTTCGTCGGGCGCTTGACCTCGTAGAAGACGCCAAAGCGGCCGGGCCAGGGCTCGAGCGCGAGTTTCACGGCGGCAAGCTCGTCGGTTGGGTCGTGGCGGGCTTCGTCCTCGGGGGTGCCATCGTTCTGCTTGAGCTCGATAGTGGTGAAGGCGCCGCCCTTGCGGGGGTTGGCGTCGTCAAAGGAGCCGGCGTTGAACTCGACGCACTCGCTGAGGATCTCGACCACGGCGAAACCGGGATGGCGCGCGGCGCGCTCCATCATCTCGATCATGTGGTTCACCTGGGTGGCGTGGCTGCGGGCGATGAAGGTGGCGCCGCTGTTCAGCAGCGTGCGCATCGGGTTGATCGGCTGGTCCATCGCGCCGGTGGGGTCGGTCTTGGACTTGAAACCCACGGGCGAGGTCGGCGAGGTCTGCTTCTTCGTCAGGCCGTAGACGAAGTTGTCCATGATCACGTAGGTCAGGTTGACGTTCTTGCGCGCGGTGTGGACGAGATGGTTGCCACCGATGGAGAACCCGTCGCCGTCGCCGCCGAAGACGAACACGTGCAGGTCGTCGCGCGAAAGCGAGACGCCGGCGGAGAACGGCAGGGACCGTCCGTGAATGTAATGGCCGCCGTGGGTGTTGACAAAATAGGGGAAGCGCGAGCTGCAGCCGATGCCGGCCATGGTCACGATTTTCTCGTGCGGCAGTTGGAGGCGTTCGAGGACGCGATAGAAGGACGCGAGCACGGCGAAGTCGCCGCAGCCGGGGCACCACGTCGGGTGGTCGGCGGTGAGGGCCTTCTTCGTGAGCTTTTCGGGGGCGGAAGCGGGGACAGTGGCTGGGGCGGACATGGGGGAATTTTTTAAAGAGGTGGGCAGGCTTCTGGTTCTGATTCGTTCTCTTCTGATTCGAATTCAGAAGCCAGGAAGCCAGGAGTCGGAATTGAGGAAGAGAATGATCAAGAGAAAGAGAAAGATCCGGTTGGGTCAGGATTGGTGAGTGGTTGGGTAGGCGGAGACGGAGGCGGAGGCGTCGCCGCGCAGGCGCTGGACGCCGGCGATGACCTCACGGGTTTTGTAGGCGAGGCCGTCGGTCTTGGTGATGCTGCGGATGGCCGGGTTGGCGTAGCGGGCGCGCAGCAGGGTCGCGAGCTGGCCGTAGCCGTAGAGGCCCTGGTCGTTGATCTCGACGACGAAGATTTGACGGTAGCGGGCGAAGATACGCTCGAGTTCCGGCGGCAAGGGGTTGAGGTGGCGCAGGTGCAGGTGGCCGGCCTTTTCGCCGGCGGCGCGAAGGCGGTTCGCGGCTTCCTTCACCGGACCGTAGGGCGAACCCCAACTGACGAGGAGGACGTCGCCCTCAGCGTCGCCCGAGACCTCGGGGCGCGGCAGGGACTCGCCGAATTTCTTCAACTTTTCGCGGCGGCGCGCGGTCATCTGCGTGTGCAGGGCTGGGTTGGCGGTCGGGTGGCCGAGCTCGTCGTGCTCCAGGCCGGTGACGGTCGGGTATTTGCCGGAACCAACCAGCGCTCCGGGCGGCGCGTGCCGCGTGACGGCGTCGAGTGGGTAGGGTTTGAAATCGGCGGGCCGCGGCGCGAGGTCCGGGCCGGCGGGTTGCACGAGCGAGGAGAGGTCGGGCTCGTCGAAGGCCTCAATGCGGGTGGCGAGCGCTTGGTCGGTCAAAATAATGACGGGCACAGAGCATTCGCGGGCGGCGCGGGCGGCCTCCAGGGCGATGTAGAAGCAGTCCTCCACGTCGCGCGGCGCGAACACAATGCGAGGCGCGTCGCCGTGGCTGCCGTAAATCGCCTGCATGAGGTCGCTCTGCTCAATGTTGGTTGGCAGGCCGGTGGACGGACCGCCGCGTTGGACGTTGATCACGATAAGCGGGATCTCGGCCATCACGGCCCAGCCGAGCGCCTCGGCCTTGAGTGAGAGGCCGGGACCGGAGCTGCCGGTGACGGCGAGGTGGCCGGAGTAGGCGAAACCGAGCGCAAGGGAAACGGCGGCGAGTTCGTCCTCGGCCTGCACGAACGTGCCGCCGTATTTCGGGAGCTCGCTGCGAAGCATCTCCATGATCGTGGACCACGGCGTGATGGGGTAACCGGCGCCGTAGCGCACACCGGCGGCGAGGAGGCCGTAGGTGAGGGCGGTGTTGCCGTCCATCGTGACCTGAGGGCGGCGGCCGGAGCGCTGGTTCTGTTCAAAGCGATAACGCTGGCCGAGGAGGTGTTCGACCGGGTGGGCGTAGCCGGCGTCGAGGGCCACGAGGGCGTTGCGCGCGATGTCCTCGCTCTTGCCGGCGAAACGCTCGCGCACGAGGGCGTGGAGCTTGGCGACGTCGAGGTTGAAGACCCGGGCAATGAGCCCGAGCACGAACATGTTCTTGCCCTTCTCCTTGCCGGCGCCGCCCATGACCTCGATGGTCGCGCTGGTGATCGGCACGGGCACGTGCAGGTAGCGGCGGTCGGTGGTATCCGGTTTGACGTGGTCGCTGTCGTAAATGAGGACGCCGCCGTCGCGCAGGGACGAGATGTGATTCTCGTAGCTGTGCTGGTAGAAGGCCACGAGGAAGTCCATCTGGTCGCCGGCGGACAGGATCTCGCCGGTGCCCATGCGCACTTGGAAAATCGACGGACCGCCGGAGATGGTCGACGGGATCGTCATGTAGGTCATGACATCCTGGTCGCTCCGGCCGGCGAGGCGCGCGAGAAAGCCGCCGATGGTCTGGATGCCATCCTGCGAGTTGCCCGCAAAGCGGATGACCGCGTCCGGGAGCGTGGAAGTGGAGGCAGAAGTGTCGCGGTTTTCAGACGCGGCTCCGCCATTCAGGTCGGGGTTGGGGCTAACCATAAAGCGTTCTATCCATGGAAAATCCGCCGCGCCCGAGCCATGGCGAAATGAGTCGGACAGTCGTTCAGAAAGGAAAATTATGCGCCGTGCGCGGAACATTAAGGCCGCCGCGAGCGGGGAAAACCCCGGTTTTCGGTTTGGCGCGGGAAGGCATGGCGTCATGCTGCGCGCATGAATCGAACGGACCGCCTCGTGGCGATGGTCATGCTCCTGCAGGGGCGGCGCGTGGTGCGCGCGGAGGAGCTGGCGGCGCACTTCGAGATCAGCGTGCGCACGGTCTATCGGGACATGTCGGCGCTGGGCGAGGCGGGCGTGCCGATCGCGGGCGAGGCCGGCGTGGGCTACAGCTTGGTGAAGGGTTACCATTTGCCGCCGGTGATGCTTACGACGGACGAGGCCGCGGCACTGTTCACGGGCGCGGAACTGGTGAAACAGTTCACCGACACTTCGCTCGATGCCGCGCTAAACGCGGCGCTGGACAAGCTCCGCGCGGTGTTGCCCCGCGACAAGCAGGACCATGTCGAGCGCCTGGCGCGGCGCACCGTGGTCATGGGCCGACCAGCGCCGGCGGCGGTGAACCCCGCGGCGCAACCGTGGTTTCTGCAAGTGCAGCGCGGCGTGGTGCAGCGCCGGGTGTTGAAGCTGTTGTATCGCGGACGCGAACGCCGCGAGGAAACCCTGCGCGAAGTCGAACCGCTCGGCGTGGTGTTTTACGGCGGGGCGTGGTCGTTGGTCGCGTGGTGCCGGTTGCGGCAGGATTTCCGGCAGTTCCGCATCGACCGTATCCGCGAACTGGGGGTGACGGGTGAGACCTTCCCGCACCGGCCGGATTTTTCCTTGGCGGATCACCTCAAGCGCTAGGCGGAGGCACAGGAGACACTGCCGGCGCGGATTTGGCTGGCGACAGGAGTGCACGAGCGCGCGCGGGCGGAAAGCTACGCGACCTTGAGCGAGGAAAAACGGCGCGACGGCGGGGCGGAGTTTTCGCTGTTCACCTATTCGATCGAGTGGCTGGCGCGCTGGCTCATGGGCTACGGCGCCGATGCTGAGGCGTTGGAACCGCCGGAGCTGCGCGAGCGGGTCGCGCAACTCGCCCAGGCCACGCTGCAACGCTACGAGCAGCCGGTGAGGGTGGGAGAGGTGTAGGGCGGGGTCGCCGACCCCGCCGCAAGTAAGGACTAAGACAACGCGGGGTAAGCGACCCCGCCCTACATAGTTTCGGCCGGTCCAATCCTGCTGACATAAGGTTGGCAGCGCGGGCTGGTAGTCTGGCGGGGCCATGGAAACGACCTCGAAACTCAAAGTCTCCGGCGTGGCCTTCACCGGCTACCCCGTCACCGATATCGCCCGGGCCCGGGCGTTTTATGAAAACGTCCTGAATCTCAAGCTGACCGCCGATAACGAGCACGAGGGCCGCCATTGGGTGGAATACGACATTGGGGCGACCACGCTCGCGATTTCCAACATGTCGCAGGACCGCTGGAAGCCCACAAGCGACGGGCCGAGCATCGCGTTGGAGATGGAGGATTTCCCGGCGGCCGTGGCGGCGCTGCGGGCCGCGGGCGCGACCTTCAGCCTCGAGCCCTTCGACACCACGGTATGCTGGATCGGCGTGGTGCTGGATCCGGACGGCAATGCCGTGACCATTCATAAGTGCCACCCGGAGACGAAGTCGTGACCACCGACGATTTTCCGGTGTTTCCGGCGGCCTTCTTCGCCGGACTCGTGACGCGCCGCTACGGTGAATCGTGGGATTTCTACACGACCCATCTGGGCTTTCGCACGGTGGAAGAGCGCGACCACTGGGTGCGCCTTCTGCATCCCGGTGGCGCGCAGCTTGTCCTGTTGCGC
>JAPOIC010000119.1 GCA_029979145.1 Opitutaceae bacterium | reverse complement strand
TCGATCAGCGTCAATTTGCGTTCCACTCCGATCGGTCAGAAGCTGATCCGCACGCCCGCGTTCAGGCTGCGGCCGTTTCGCGTCGCGCCTGCCAGAGCGACAAGCCCAAAGCCGCCCCGAGCAATGGCAGGCAGGCGAATATCAGACCGTTCCACCCAAAGGTGAACACGAACCAACCCGACGAGAGCGAGGCCACGGCCTGCGTCCCGAAGACCACAAAGTCATTCACGGCCTGCGCCTTGAAGCGCTCGGTGGCGGAGTAGGCCTTGGGCAGGAGCGCCGTGCCGCCCATGAAGAGAAAATTCCAACCGACGCCGAGCAGCACGAGGCTGCCCCAGAAATGCATGAGGTGTTGCCCGAGGAGTGCGACTCCAACGACGCCGGCGTAGAGCCCGGCGCCGACAGCCATGACGCGGCCGATGCCGAACCGTTGCATCAGCGTGCCGCTGAAGACGCTGGGCAGAAACATCGCGATGATGTGGCTCTGGAGCACGCGCTTGGTGTCGCCGAGTTCGAAACCGCAGATTTCATGCATGGTGAGCGGAGTCGCCGTCATCACGAAACTCATCACCCCGAAGCCGATCGCCGCACACAACGACGGAATGAAAAATCCTGGCTGGGTGATTATGACCCGGAGCGGCCGTGCCGGGCCGGTGGCGAGGTCGGTTTTCACCGGCACCTCGCGATAAAACTGAAACAGCGCCAGCGACAGCAGCACGAGGCCGCCAAGCAGAATAAACGATCCGGCATATTCCGGGAGGCTGGTGAAGAGCGTGGTGCCGCGCGCGCCGATCTCGGGACCGAGGAAGGCCGAGAGCAGGCCGCCACCCATCATGACGGAGAGCGCGGGGCCGTAGAGCGCCGGGTCATCAATGGTCTCGAGGGCGGCAAATCGAAACTGCTGCCAGAACGCCACCGCGACGCCCATGCAGGCGCCGGTGGCGATGAGTAGCGGGAAAGAGCCTTGCACCGCGGAGAGATAGCCCAGCCCGGCGGCGGCCAGCGACGCGGCGTAACCAAAGTAGCTGCCTACGCGGCGACCCAGACGACGGAGCAACAGCGCGACCGGGATGGTTGAAATCGCCGTGGCCACGATAATTGCCGCGAGCGGCAGGGTCGCGAGCTTGGGCGACGGCGCGATGCGTGCGGCGAGCAATCCGCCGACCAGGATCATCATGCCACCCGCCGACATGGCCAGCGCCTGGCATCCGGCAAGCAGCCAGACGGTGCGGGGCAGGCGGGAAAAGGCGGAGCGGTTCAAGTCCCTTTATCAACGGCCACCCGCCGGCGCGACGCAAGCCCCCGCCCGCGGCAACTTTATCGCCGGCGGCGCGACAGGAAGGTGACAACCAGCAACAGGCAGAACGCCAGCCCAAGCAGGACCGCCGCGAAGGCATGTGCGGCCGGGTAGTTCAACTTCTGCACCTCGTCGTAAAGGGCGATGCTGGCCACCTTGGTCACGCCGGGGATGGAGCCGCCGATCATGAGGACGACGCCAAACTCTCCCAAGGTGTGGGCGAACGCCAACGTCAACCCGGCGGCGATAC
The DNA here is from genome assembly GCA_029979145.1 of Opitutaceae bacterium. Taxonomy (GTDB): domain Bacteria; phylum Verrucomicrobiota; class Verrucomicrobiia; order Opitutales; family Opitutaceae; genus Cephaloticoccus. The sequence goes on along the minus strand of JAPOIC010000119.1, from coordinate 4,867 downwards.
CGTGCCGGGCCAGCGGCACATGCATGCGCCAGAAAACCCTGCGCGGCGACGTGCCGAGGGAAGTGGCCGCGTCGAGCAGATCAGCCGGCACCGCGCGCAGCGCCGCTTGAAACGGCTGCACGGCGAAGGGGAGCGAGTAGAAGACCGAAGCAATTACGAGCCCGGTAAACGTGAACGCCAGCGGCGTGCCCGCGACGCTGTGCCACCAACTGCCGGGCGCATGCTGCGGCGAGAAGGCCATGAGCAGGTAGAAACCAATGACGGTGGGAGGGAGCACGATGGGCAAAGCCACGAGCGTTTCGATGAAGGGGGCGATTTTTCGCCGCGAGGTGTTGAGCCAGTGGGCCAGCGGCAGGCCGATCACGCCAAGCACGAGTGTCGTGATTGCCGCGAGCCGCAGGGTCAGCCCCAGCGCCTGCCAGAGGGCAGCGGGCAGTCCAAGAAAAGTGGCGGGTTCGGCCATCACGGGGAGGTTGGCACGCCGTATCCGTGCCGCGCAAATACCTTCCGGGCGGCGTCGCTGGAGAGGAACGCGAGAAATCTCGTCGCCGCTGGATGAGCCAGACCCCGGCGCGTGATCACGGCGCCTTGCGCCAACGATTCATGCCAGCTCTCGTCGATCACCCAATGGCGTCCGCGCGTCGCGCGGTTGCCGGTGAGCAGAACGGAAAGCGCGACGAACCCCGCGTCGGCGTTGCCCGAATCGACGAATTGGGCGGCTTGACTAATATTTTCCCCGATCACCATGCGCGATCGCAGCTCCTCCCTCAGGCCCAAGTGCGCCAGGGTTTGCTCCGCGGCCCGGCCGTAGGGGGCGGTCGCGGGATTCGCGATCGCGACCCTGCGACTGGCAATCAACTGCGCGGCCAAGTCGACGTCCACCGGGTCCGCGGACCAGAAGGCCAATTTTCCGGAGGCAAACGTGATGAAGCGGGAGGGGTCGGCATCCCCGGCTGCGATAAGCGCCCGCGGGTAATCGAGGTCGGCGGAAAGGAATACATCATACGGCGCGCCGTGGCGGATCTGGGCGACGAGACTCCCGGAGGCGCCATAGATGACTGCGACGGGCACCTCCGAGGCTTCGGCCGCGAACGCGGCGACGAGCTCCGGCATCACGGGCGTCAGGTTGGCCGCCGCGGCCACTCGCAGCGGTTCGTCGCCGCGGGCCGCGGGCAGCAGGCAACCAAGCACGAACAGCAGGCGCAAGGACATGCGGCGAAGGCGACGCCGGCACTCGGCGACTGTCAAACTTAACCCCAGCTCCGTGTGCGCTCGTCAGCCGGCGATTCGTGGCCCATACTGCGCCGCCATGTCCGCTTCCGCTCGTCCCCCTGTCACCGTGCTCAGCGGATTCCTCGGCGCGGGCAAGACCACCTTGTTGCGACACCTCCTGGGCAGCGCCGGCGGTCGGCGCTGGGCGGCAGTGGTGAACGAGCTGGCGGACCTGCACATTGACGGACGTCTGGTGGAAAAAGCCGGGGCGGAGCGCGTGGTGGAGCTGGGCAACGGTTGCGTCTGTTGCACCGTGCGCGACGAGCTGGCGGAGACGATCGCGGAACTTGCCGCCACCGGTGGCTACGACCACATCTGGGTCGAGACCACGGGCGTGGCGGAGCCCCGGGGTATCGCCGCGCTGTTTACGCGTCCGAATGCGTTTGGGCGTCGTTTGGCGGACTTTGCGCAGCTGCACGCCTTGGTCACGGTGGTCGATGCCGCGCAGTGGCGTGATGTCTGGCGCGATCTGCAGGCACCGACGGCTCCAACTGTTGCGCGTCGACGAGAGCCGAAGGAGGTCGCGGAATTGATGCTCGAGCAGATCGAGTGCGCCGACGTGCTGGTATTGAACAAGACCGACCTTGTCACAGCCGAGGAAAGGGAGGCGCTGGCCGTGGCCTTGCGCGGATTGAATGCTCGCGCCGAAATCGTGCCGGTGACGGAAGGACGGGTGCCCGCCGATCAATTGCCGGGCATGGCGCGTTTTGAGGAAACGAGCACGTTGGGGGGAGCGCGGTGGCTGCGCGTGCTAGGCGGAAGCAGTGGAGTGGAAATGCCACGACCGAAGGAGGCGGAATTTCCGTGGACTACGCTGGTGTTTCGGGAGCGGCGCCCGTTTGTGGCGGAAAAACTGGACGCACTGCTCGCAGCGCTGCCGCCGGGCGTGGTGCGAGCGAAGGGATTCTATTGGGTGCAGGAGCAACCGGCTGACATGGGCTACCTGTCGGTGGCCGGCGGAGTGGTGCGGCGAGACTTTGTCGGCACGTGGGCGGCGGCCATGGTGGAGCGCGGTCTCGTGAAGCCTGAGGAGGTGCCCGCCACCGCCCGCGCCGCCTGGGCAGAGCCCCACGGCGACCGCCGGCAGGAACTCGTTTTCATCGGCGTGCGCTTTGACGCGCCCGCCTTGCGCGCGGCGCTGGAAGCGTGCCTCGCGTGAACGCTTCCTGCTCACCGCAATTTGTAACGTATTACGTTACAAACCGCGGCGGACGGAATGTGATAAAGCCGGACGAAACCTTAGATTCGGAGTGCGCGCCATTTAGGAATTTTGCTGCGCCTGAGCGGGGCTGGCCCGCAGCAGTTTGTAACGTAATACGTTACAAACGCGCGGGAGCCAAATGGGTAAGCGTTGGTCCGGTCCGGGAGGGGCGGATCAGGTCAGGCGATAGCGGCGCTTGAGGGTGGTGAACGGAAAGTGACGGCCGGGGCAAACGGTATGGTTGCGGTCGACCCAGCGGTGGACGGTGAGCGTGTGCTTCGGGTGCACCTGGCCGGCGCGGAGCCAGTCGACGAGGTCGAAAGCTGCCGCCAGTTGCTTCGCGCTGGGCCGGCGTTTTTCGAAGTTGCCGACGAGGCAGATGCCAATGCCGGTGTTGTTGACCTCCGTCTTGCGCACGTGACCGCCGCGCAGCTGCTGGGTCCAGCGCGGGCCGATCTCAATCTCGCCTTCGCCGGAGTCGCGGCCGTTGCCGATCACGAAATGGTAGGCAAGTCCGTGTTCCATGCCGCGGCGGCGGTGGCCCGCGTCGTAGGCCTTGGCGTTGCCGTCCTCAATGCCGCTGTGGTGGATCACAATATAGCGCCAGCGATCGTGATCGACGTGGATGGACTTCGTGGCGGCGATCACCGGGGCGATCGCGAGGGCGTTGGCGGCTTCGCCGGGGATCACCAACTTCTGGCCGGCGAGAATGCGGTCGCCTTTAAGACGATTGCGCTTCTGCAGGTCGGCGACGGAGACGCCGTGCTGCGATGCGATCGAGGAAAGTGTGTCGCCCTTGCGCACCCTGTAGGTGATTTCGCGCGGGCTCGCACCAAACAGAGCCGGGCCGGCCAGCATCCAGCCGGCGGTGGCGAGCAGGCTGTTTTGCAGGAACTGGCGACGAGGGAAATTCATGACGACATGCGCGGCAGGTGGACCCGCCTCGCGAGGGTATCACTCCTGTCAAACGATCCGGGGTTCACCCGGCGCATTTCAACACATAGACGACACCCTGCTCCGAACCGATGGAGAGCAACGTGTCGTCCGGCGACCAAGCGAGCTTCGTGGCGGCGGCGGGCATCTTCACCGTGGCGCGCAGGGGCTTGGTGCGGTCGGGACTCCACAGCATGACCACGCCGTCGGTCGAAGCGGTGGCGAGCAGGCCGTGGTTGTTTTGGAAAGCGATGGCGCAGAGCTTGGCTTCATGCGGCAGCATGGCCGGCTCGCGGCCTTCGGGGCCGGGACCGGAGCAATCCCACACGCAGCAATCGCGACTGCCGCCGGTGGCGAGCCAGCGCGACGAATGATCGAAGGAGAGTTCCTTCACCTTGCCCTCGTAGCCGCTCATGTGCAGTTCGCCGTCCTCCGCCGGAATCCAGAGGTGAACGCTGGGATCTTGGTTGCCCGAGACGAGCCAGCGGCCGTCCGGCGACCACACCAGCGCCTGGATGCCGTTGTTGTAGGGAAACTCCTTTTGCGCGATGAAGTCGTCAGCGTCCCACAGGCACACGCCGCCAAAGTAAGAGACCGCCACGCAGCCACCACGCGGCTCCCAGGCGAGGGCGGAAATGGATTTCGGCGCGACGGGAAAAGTTTGGCGCACGCTGCCGTCGGGCTGGAGCGCGAGCAACTGACGGCCGGCGGCTGCGGCGAGCCAATGCGCCTCGCTGCCTGGACGCCACGCGATGTGCTCCACCCAGGCCGAGCCGAGGTCGGCGGTGGCGGTGTGCTGGCCGGCGGAGGCGTCCCAGAACTTTACCGCACCGTCCTGCCCGCCGGTGGCGAGGTTGGGAGTGGCTGGATGCCATGCGAGGCAGTTGGTGCCGTCGTCGTGCCCCGGGAGGACATGGCGCACAGCGCCGTCCGGCGTGGCAAACAAAGTGACGGGGCCCGCGGCGGAGGCGGCGGCGAGCGAGGTGCCGTCGGGCGACCAGGCGAGGTCGATCGCATAGTCGTCAAGGGTCGCGGCCCAGTGTTTGATCAATTCCATGGCGGGAGAAAGGGAACGGTGCCGGATGGAGGCATGGCCTCACCGTTGCCGGCTCCGCCGCCGCGTCAAGGCTTGCGCCGGTGCACGCAAGCTGGCTGCCTCTGGCGGACTGCTCCAATTTGGATCGGGTCGCCTTTTTTAGCTTGTTTGTTGCTGATCGGCTTCGAATAACCGAATGGTTACTTCTGGTTGTGAAACGTATTGTTCTCATCGTCTTCGCCCTGCTCGGCTCCGCTAGCGCTTTCGAAATAGCCGCTCGAGCATGCTCGGCCCGTAGAGGGCGAACATGCGCAACAGCACCTCGAAATACGCATTGTCCCCGCTGTCGCCCGCTACCGGGTTGATCTGCTGGACATAAAGCACCATCCGGTCATCTTGCAGGGCACGGTTGATGCGGCTCACCC
>JAPOIC010000074.1 GCA_029979145.1 Opitutaceae bacterium | reverse complement strand
GCGCAATCGCCACCCAGTGCCGCGCCAGGGCGGAGACCGACGCCTTACTGCGTGCACCAATCCGCCCGACCGCTTCAGCTCAACGCCTGAAGCAAGCGCTCGAGTTCGGCGCGCTTGGCCTGCTGGTCGGCGAGTTGCTTTTTCGCACCCTCGACCACCGCCGGCGGGGCCTTGTCAGTGAAAGCCTTGTTCGCGAGCCGCGCCTCGGTGCCGGCGATGTGCTTGGCCAGCGATTCGAGTTCCTTCGCCAAACGCTCTTTCTCCGCGCCGACGTCGAGGTTCGCCGCGAGATCAAGCGCAAGCGTGCCGAGCGGCGTCACCACGGCGGGCGCGCCATCGACACTGTCTTGGCGCACAATTTCTTCCGCGCCGACGAGGCGCGTGATTTTGGCCAGGTTGATCGTGACCGCCTCCCACTGGGAGTCGTCGGCCTTGAGCAGGAAACGGGTGTCGCGCCGCGAGGCCAGGCCACGCTCCGCTTTGAGCGTGCGCGCCAGCGAGACGAAAGCCTTGAGTTTCTCGACCGATTGCGCGGCGGCTTGGTCGATCACCAGACCGAGGTCGTGCCCGGCGGTGGCGACCTGCGAGGCATTCTGCAGGCGGCTGTCCTCGATAAAACGGCCGGCGCCAGTGTAGCCGAGCAGCTGCCAGAGTTCCTCCGTGATGAACGGGATGAAGGGATGCAGCAGCAACAGCGTCTGGCGCAGCACGAGGTCCTGCAGCGCGAGGCAATTTTCCTTTGTCGCCTCGTCCTGCAGCTTGGCCTTCGAGACCTCGACATACCAATCGCAGAAGTCATTCCAGAAAAACCCGTAAAGCGCCTGCACCGCGGCACTGAACTCGAACTGCGCGAAGCAGCGGTCCACTTCGCGCGTCGTCGCAAGCAGGCGGTCGAGGATGGCGTGATCGTCGGCGTCAAACTGATCGGCCTTCAGCCGCGCCATGATCGCCGGCAGCGAGGAGTTGTCGCCCATCGGGCCGCTCATCTGCCGGAAGCGGCAGGCATTCCACAGCTTGTTGCAGAAGTTCTTGCCGCCCTCGATGCGGTCTTCCTGGAAACGGATGTCCTGGCCCTGCGGTGCGATCGAGATGATGCCAAAGCGCAAGCCGTCGGCACCGTATTTGGCGATAAGGTCGAGCGGGTCGGGCGAGTTGCCGAGTGACTTCGACATTTTGCGCCCTTGGCCGTCGCGAATGATGCCGGTGAAATAGACGTGCTTGAACGGAATCCGCCGCTCCAGCGGCTCGCCGGGGCGGGGGAACTCCAGGCCCCCCATGATCATGCGCGCGACCCAGAAGAAGATGATGTCCGGACCCGTCACGAGCGTGGTCGTGGGGTAAAATTGATCGAAGCCCGCGGCCTTCATCGCGTTCTCGTCCGGCCAGCCCAGCGTCGCAAAGGGCCAGAGCCACGACGACGCCCAGGTGTCGAGCACATCGACTTCCTGCACCCAGTTCTCCGGGTCCGACGGACCTTCGAGCGACACGTGCAGTTTTTCCGGATCGGCCAGCTCAGCCTCCGTGAGTTTCTCCACGTCGAGGCCCTTGCGATACCACACGGGGATACGGTGACCCCACCACAACTGGCGGCTGATGCACCAGTCCTGAAGGTTGTTCAACCAGTGCAGGTAAACCTTCGACCAGCGCTCGGGGTGAAACTGGATGTGCCCGTCGCGCACGGCGGCCTTGGCCTCCTCAACGCGCGGATACTTCAGCCACCACTGCCAGGTGAGGCGCGGCTCGATCGGCACGTCGGCGCGCTCGGAGTAGCCGACGTTGTTTTCGTAGGCCTCGGCCTCGATCAGGGCGCCGGATTCCTTGAGCAGTTCGGCGGCGCGCTTGCGACCGGCGAAGCGTTCCATGCCCGCGAGCTCCGGGCCGGCGAGCTCGTTGAGCGTGCCATCGGCATTGAGCACGTCGATCGGCGGCAGGCCGTGGCGCTGGCCGATTTCAAAGTCCACCTTGTCGTGCGCCGGCGTGATCTTGAGCGCGCCGGAGCCGAATTCCTTGTCCACTGCCGCGTCGGCGATGATTGGGATTTCCGCAGTCGGCCCGAGCGGGCGGCGCACGGTCTTGCCGATGATGCCGGCATAGCGCGGATCCTCCGGATGCACCGCGATCGCCAAGTCACCCGGGATGGTTTCGGGGCGGGTCGTCTTGACGGTGATGTATTCGCCGGGCGCGTCGGTGCGCTCGTAGCGCACTTGGTAGATGAAGCCTTTGGTGGGCTTCATGATCACTTCCTCGTCGGAGAGCGCGGTCTGGGACACGGGGCACCAGTTCACCATGCGCTTGCCGCGGTAGATGAAGCCTTTCTTGAACAGGTCGACGAAGACCCCGAGCACCGCGCGGGAGTAGCCTTCGTCCATCGTGAAGTGCGTGCGATCCCAGTCACAGGACGCGCCGAGGCGACGCAGCTGCTCGAGGATGATGCCGCCTTTCTCGTGGCGCCAGTCCCAGACCTTTTCGATGAACTTCTCGCGGCCAAAATCGTGGCGGGTCTTCTTTTCCTTCCGCAGCTGGCGCTCCACCACTGTCTGGGTGGCGATACCGGCGTGATCGGTGCCGGGGATCCAGAGGGCCGACTTGCCCTCAAGTCGCGCGCGGCGAATCAGGACGTCCTGCAGGGTGTTGTTCAGGACGTGGCCCATGGTCAGCACGCCCGTCACATTGGGCGGCGGGATCACGATCGTGTAGGGCTCCTTGCCCGGCTCGACCTTGCCCGCAAACACTCCGGCGGCCTGCCAAGCGGCATACCACTTTTGCTCAATCTCGCGGGCCTCGTAGCTCTTGGTGATCTCGGACATGGGCTGGAATTAGGTCGGAATCGCCGAAAAAACCGCGGGAGCGCCCGGCTGGCAAGTGGTTAAATCCCCTCGCCCAACCCGAAATTTCCTTTCACGTTGCCCCATCCATGGCCGAATCCACCCCGCCCCCCGCTGATTCCCCGCTGACCCTGCCCCCGGGCACCGGCGCCGGCGAACGGCTGACCCGCTGCAAGGCGTTTCTCCAGGCGCGCACCGAGGCGATCAAGGCGCGGCATGCCGCGGGCGAATCCGGCCTGGTCATCGCCCACGCCCGGGCGGCGGTAGTGGACGAATTGCTTTCCGCCCTCCTGCGGATGGCGGTGACCACCTACCCCCACGGCGCCCTGCCGACCCCGATGGCGCTTCTTGCCCTTGGCGGCTACGGCCGCGGCGAACTCAGCCCGTTGAGCGACGTCGACGTGATGTTTCTCTACCCCAGCAAGACCAAGTCCGCGGTGGTCAAACCCCTGCAGGAACATCTCACCAACGAGATCCTCTACCCGCTCTGGGACTGCGGCCTGAAGGTCGGCCATTCCTCCCGCACGGTCGAGGAGGTCTTCGCCGAGGCACGCAAAGACATCCAGACCAAGACCTCCCTTCTGGAAGCCCGCTTTCTCGGCGGCTCGAAATCCCTGTTCGAAAGTTTCGCCCAAGCCTATCGCAGCTATTTCACCACCGACCAGCCGATGGACTACATCGCCCAGCGGCTGGGCGACCAGGCCTCGCGCCGCGCCAAGGCGGGCAACACCGTTTTTCTCCTGGAGCCGGACATCAAAAACGGCGTCGGCGGCCTGCGGGATTATCAGAACACCCTCTGGATGGCCCGGGTGAAGCTCGGCGTCACCACGATGACCGAACTCGTCAGCCAGAACTACCTCGGCGAGCAGGATGTGGCGGAGTTCGACCGGTCTTACAATTTCCTGCTCCGGGTGCGCAACCAGCTGCACTTCATGGTCAGCCATCCGACCGACACGCTGGATTTGGAAATCCAGCCGCGACTCGCGCGCGCGCTGGGCTACACCCATGAAATCGACCTCGAGCGCGTCGAGGCGTTCATGCAGGATTACTATCAGGCCGCGCGCGCGATTTACCGGCTCTCCAAGCGGATCGAGAACCGCCTCGCCCTCACCATCGAGAAACCCGACAACTCCAACATCTCGTTCCGCGAGGTGCTGCGCGCCCAACGCTACCAAAAGGCAAAGCGGATCGATGGTTTCATCGTGCGCGGCCAGGAGCTCGCCGCCGAACGCCCGGGCGTCTTCGCGGCTGATCCGGTGCGGCTCATCCGCGTGTTCCGCCACTGCCAGCAGCTGGACTGCGCGCCAAATTTTCACCTTACCAGCCTGATTCGGGAAAATCTCGACCTCATTACGGAGGAAGTGCGGCACTCGAAGGACGCCTACCTGAGTTTCAAGGCCCTCCTCAGCGAGGTTGGCAATGTGCACCCCAGCCTCAGCCTGATGCATGAGCTCGGGGTGCTCGGCCGGTTCATCCCGGAGTTCAACGAAATCACCTGCCTGGTGCAGCATGAGTATTACCACCGCTACACGGCGGACGTGCACACGCTGAACTCCATCCGCGAGCTCGACCGGGTGTTCTCCGAGGCCGAGCCCATCACCCTGAAATACCGTGAGGCCCTGCACGAAACCGCCGACCCGCCGCTGTTGTATCTCATTTTGCTGCTGCATGATATCGGCAAGGCCGACGGCATCCAGGGCCACGCCGAAAGCGGGGTGCGCATCGCCGCCCCCATCGTGAAGCGCCTGGGCTTGTCCGCCGAGAACCAGTCGATCGTCGCCTACATTATCAAAAATCATCTCATCATGGCACGATTCTGGCAGAAGCGTGACATTGATGATCCCCAGACCGCAGCCGCTTTTGCCGAACTCGTCCAAGAGCCCGAACATCTCCGCTTTCTTTACGTCCACACGTTCTGCGACGCCCGCGGCACCGCCGCCTCGCTTTGGAACAGCTACAAGGACACGCTCCACACCGGCCTCTACCGCCGGACGCTGGAACGCTTGAAGCTTGGCGACGCAGTTCAGGACCGCTATCTCGAACGCAAGAAAATGACCCAGCAGGAACTCATTGCCCGGAAGATTCCCGGCATCAGCGCCGACGAAATCATCGCCCACTTCGGGCTCCTGCCCGAGCGCTACTCGATCCACACCGAGACCGACGAAATTGCGCTGCACATCCAGATGGTGCACCGGTTGCTCCAGACCATCTCGGCCGCCGAATCCGTCGGCTCCCTGCGCCCGGTCATCGAGTGGCATGACGACCTCAACCGCTCCTACACGATCGTGCACGTCGTAACCTGGGACCGCGCCGGGCTGTTCTACAAACTCGCCGGCGCGTTCAACGTCGCGGGGCTTTCCATTCTCAGCGCCAAGGTCAACTCGCGCTCCGACCACATCGCCATCGACACGTTCTACGTCGTCGAACCCGGCCGCGGCGTGGTGCAGAACGCCAACGCCCAGGCCATCTTTGAAAAGACTGTCGAGGCCGCCCTGCTCACGGACAAGGACCTTTACCCGCAGATCGTGACCGAGGCCAAGAAGCACGTCAGTCGCTTCACCCTCAACCCGAACAACGGCCCGCACACCTCCTTCCCGCCAACCGTCGAGGTCTACCACGAACTCACGATGGACCGCACCATCGTCGAGATTCAGGCGCGCGACCAGATCGGCCTGCTCTTCCGTCTCGCCAAGGCCATTTCCAAGCAAGGTTTCGACATCACCTTTGCCCGCATCGGCACCGAGCGCGGCATCGCCATCGACACCTTCTACATCGAGAGCTCCGATCCGGCGAAACCCGCCGACGAAGAGCGCCTGCTCGAACTGCGCGACGTCCTCACCGGCATCATCAAGCCCGCCGAAGACGCCGCCGCCGCCAGCTAGGGCCGGATTCGTTTTACAGGAGGCCGCGGAGCACGCGGAGAATTGTAGGGCGGGGATTCGAATCCCCGCCTTTCTAATTTTCACAGGAGGCAACAGAGCCAACGGAGATCAAATCAACCCGAAGAATTCCCGATCGGCACGGTTTGGTTCTTCCTCAGTTCCCTCCGTTCCCTCCTGTAAACCCCATCTGCCAGCAGGCTCGATTTCTCCGCGCCCTCTGCGTTCTCCTGTAAACACCCCACGAACCGCAAACGGAAGTTGCCCCCGCGGACCCAAGTCGAAAACTCCCCGCGTGGAATCCAACCCGCCGCCCGCGACTGACGCCGACATCCTGCCGGCGCTTTATCGCATCGCCTCATTGGCGACCGGCCCGGCCGAGCATACGGCCGTGGCGCACGCTGCGCTCACGGCGGTGATGGAAACCTTGGGCGCCGACGGCGGTTCCCTGCTGATCATCAACCCGGAGAGCAACCGCCTGGAGTTCGAGACCACCCATCAGCTCAACGTCGGACCCGGTTCTCCCGGCTTGGAACTTGGCCAAGGCCTGCCCGGTTGGGCCGCCCTTCACGGTCAACCCGTCCTCGTCGGCCAAGTCGCGCAGGACAACCGCTACCGACCCATGCGCGACGCCACCCAATGCCAGATGGCGGCCCCCCTCGCGGTCGACGAACGCATCTTGGGCGTCATCGCCCTTGATCGCGACGGACCCGACAGCTTTTGCGACGCCGACCTCGCACGGCTAATACGGCTGGCCGACGAAACCGCCCGAGTCCTGCGCCGGCTCTGGCTGCTCGAACAACTTGAAGGCAAGGGTCGCCAGCTCGAAACGCTCATCACCACCGGACAATCACTCGTCGGCAAACTCGAGTCGCAGGAGCTCTTCGACTCCCTCACCCGCGACGCCTGCCACATGCTCGGCGGACGCTCCGCCGCACTTTTCCTGCACGACAACGCCCGCGACACCGTCCGCTGCGTGTCGCTACACACCCCCGCCGGCGTTGCCGCCCCCAACGGCGACCTCCCCGCCGACTCCTGCCTCGTTGCCGCCACCGTCCGCACGTCGCGCCAGACCGAGTTCGGCGATATCCAGTCGCCGGAATTCCGTTCGCTCGCCGACCTGCCGGAAGATCCCGCGCTGCACTCCGTGCTGATCACGCCGTTGATCTACGAGCACGACGTCCTCGGCGTGCTCGCCCTGTTCAGCGAGCGCGTGCAGCGCTTCGACAATGACGCCAAGCGCCTCTGCGCCGGCCTCGCCAATCTGGGAGCCGTGGCATTGGAAAACGCCAGGCTCTACGCCCGTGTTTTCCAAAGCGAGGAAACGCTCCGCAAGAACGAGCAGCTCACCACCCTCGGCCTGCTCGCCGCCGAGATCGCGCACGAAATTCGCAACCCGCTCACCGTCCTCAAGCTCCTGCACGGCGGCCTTGGGCTCGACTTCCCGGAGCACGACCCGCGGCGCACCGACATGCGCGTCATCAGCGAAAAGCTCGACCAGCTCGAGGCCATCGTCATGCGCGTGCTGCAGTTCGGCAAGTCGCCATCCTCCGGCCTGCACTCGCGCTGGGCGCTGGTCGACATTGTCAACGACACCCTAGTGCTGGTCCGCCTCAAGCTCGCCCAAGCCAAGATCCGCCTGCACTTCGAGACCCCCGGCGTGTCGCCCGTGGTCGAGGGCCACAAGGGCCAGCTGCAGCAGGTTCTGCTCAACCTCATTCTCAATTCCACCCACGCCATGCCCGACGGCGGCACAATCTCCTTGAGCGTCGGCACACGAGATCAAGGAGGCTTGCCCTGCGCCACGCTCGACATCACCGACACCGGCAACGGCATCCCGCCAGACATTGCCAACCGCATCTTCGACTCCTTCCTCTCCGGCCGCCCCGACGGCACCGGCCTCGGCCTCGCCATCGCCAAGCGCATCCTCCTCAGCCATCGCGGCGACATCACCCTCGCCGCCACCGGCCCCGGCGGCACCACCATGCGCATCACTCTCCCCCTCGCGCACTGATTCCCCATCTTTCTCTTTCTCGTAAACGTTCTCGTTCTCTTCCGAAAGAATACCCTGAGAGAAAGATTAAGAGAACGAGAACGATCCGACCCCATCCACCTTCCGCCATGCCCCACCCATCCCGCCAGCACCGGACGCTCATCATCGCCTGCACCGCCCTCGTCATCGGAGCCATCCTCCTGATCGTCCTCCCCCTCAAACTCCCCCTCCCCCTCCGCCTCGGCCTCGCTAGCGGCGACCTCATTGCCGCCGCGACCGTGTGGTTGCTGGCACGACAAAACTCTAAGCGATGAATCGGTATCGCGGGCGATGACCCGGCCAGATTTTCACAGGAGGACGCAGAGGGCGCGGAGGTTTCGACCCTGACTACGGAAAGGATTTTACAGGAGCTAACGGAGGGAACTGAGGAGAGAATCAAACCGGACCGATCGGGAATTCCTCAGGATGATTTGATCTACGCTGGCCCTGTTGCCTCATGTGAAAATCGCTCCACCGCGGCGAGGGCGCCGCGACTCCAGTGCGAGCAATGCTGCCGATACTGGGGATGCGCCGCCCTCGGCGCGTTGGTTTTCCAACTCCAGTCCTCAACCAAGCGCGTTGAGGTCAACGGGCTCCACCCTCTGCGCTCTCCGCGTCCTCCTGTTAAAAAACTCAGGAGCCCGGGTGCAGCTGCAGGTCGACCATCAAGTCGGCGGCAATCTTTTCGAAGTCGGCGCGGACCGCGTCGAGCACGGCGGCGTCCGCCACCGACACGCGGATGGTCGCCTGAAACAGCGTGCCGCCGCCCATCGGTGCGCTCACGCGTTCGGACGCGAGTTCCTCGACGTTGACGCCGTGCGCAGCCAGCACGCCGGACACGGCGCGAAGGATGCCCGGGCGGTCATTGCCCACCAATTCCAGCGTGGCGCCGGTCGCGGTTCCAGGAGAGTCGGCCGCCTGATCATGGTGCACCAGCACGCGCAATCCCTTGGGCTTAAGTCCCTGCAGCGCTTTCATCAATTCCTCGGCGCGGTCCGTGGCCACCTCGGCGCGAACAATGCCGGCAAATTGTCCGCCGAGATGACCCATGCGGCTCTCCAGCCAGTTGCCGCCGTGATCGGCGAGAGTC
>JAPOIC010000262.1 GCA_029979145.1 Opitutaceae bacterium | reverse complement strand
GCAGACCGCGGCCAAGGGGAAGAAAATGTCGTTGTCGGATTCCGCGGGCTGTTGTCTTTTTTCAACACGGATGCCATCCCCTTCGTCGCACCTGACCTGGCCGCGCACCGCCGTGCCCGTGATCCGCAGTGGCGGGCGTTTCCCAATGGTAGCGCACAATGCCGGACTGGTTTACACCTCGCCCGGAACGGTCGCGCTGCACTTGCACGATTATACGGGGGAAATGTGGCTGGGCGGGCGCCGGCTGGCGCTGCGGCCGGGTGATTTCACGCTGACCCCGGCGGGCATGCCCTCGAACTACGACCTGGCGGCGCCGGGGCATCACCTCTGCGTGCATTTCGACGCCGTCATGGCCACGGGACCGACGGTCAAGCTGCCCTTGCACTGGCGGCCGGCGCTGCACGAGCAACGTTTGAGCGAGCGCTTGTGGGAGGTGATTCAGCTTTTCCGGCGGGGCGACGCGCCGGCGGACGTGCTGGCGCGGCAGGCGGCGGGCACGGTGTTGCAGGGCCTGTTGTTGTGGCTGGCGGTTACGGTGGCCGAAGGGCCGGTGCAACCGGCGCCAGGCCGGGTGGAAGCGGACTTGGAAAAAGTACGAAGGCATCTGGACGAACATTTCCGCGCGCTGCTGGATGTGCCGGACTTGGCGCGTCGGTTTGGCATAAGCCAAAACTACCTCGCGCGCCGGTTCCGAGCGCGGCACGGGGTGACGTTGCAGCGTTACCTGCTTGGGCGCCGGGTGGAGTTCGCCCGGCACCTGATCACGGTGACGCAGCTGCCGCTGAAGGCGGTGGCTTTTGAGTCAGGCTTGGGCAATTCGCAGTATTTTCACCGGCAGTTCCGGCTGGTGACCGGACACAGCCCGTCTGCGGAACGGGCGCGGGCGCTGACGAAGAATGCGGCTCAATAACCCTTGGCCTGCAAGGCGCGGCTGAGCTCCTGCATGAAGGCTTGGGCGTCAGTCGGGTTCGGCCGGTAGCCGGGCTGCGAGATCTCGGTGAAGCCGGGACGGCCGCTCTGATCGACGATCCACTTGCCGGTCACGCCGTCGCTAAAGGTCACGCTACCGCTGGCGAGGGCGCCAGGGATCAAGGTGACCTCATCGAGGGCGACACTCACACTACCGCCGCCGGGGGGCAGGGCGTCATCGAGGTCCTCAGTCGGAGCGGTGGCTTCGGCGTCGTCTGCGGGAGCGGGAGCCGCGGCAGGCGTGGTCTTGCTGACGTCGTTGGCGTCACCTTTGGGCGGCGGCGGGTCCTTGAGGGTCAGCTCGAGGTCATCGACGAGGAAGCGCACGTCCATGTAAGTCAGGGCGATTTGAAACTCCTCGCGGAGTTTCTTCTGCACGTTGGAAAGATTGTCGCCGGCGGCGACCCAGCCGGCGACGGCTTGCTTTTGCTCGGGGGTGAGACTCATGGCGTTAGGGGCGCATCATCGCACACCGACGCAGGTTACGTCCAACGGCAAAAAGGCAAATCAGCGCGACAATTGGGCGCGGAGAAACTCGATGCTGCCGCGCATGCCGCTGTCCTGCTCCATCATGTTGTCCACGGCCTTGCAGGCGTGGATGACGGTGCCGTGGTCGCGGCCGCCAAAGGCGTCGCCGATGTCCTGCAACGAGTGCTTGGTGAGCGTGCGGGAGAGATACATGGCGATCTGGCGCGGGATGGCGATGTTGTTGGGCCGGCGCTTGCTCGTCATGTCGCTGTGGCGAATCTGGAAGTGGTCGGCGACTTTCTTCTGGATCGTCTCGATTGTCAGGACGTTTTGCGCCTGCTCCATGAGGACGTCCTGCAGGAGGTGCTCGGTGGAGGGCAGGTCGAGCTGGCGGCCCGTGAGGGCGGCGTAGCTGCTGACCTTGATGAGGGCGCCCTCAAGCCGGCGCACGTTGCGCGAGATGTGCTGGGCGATGAAGGTGACGACCTCGTCGGGCACATCGGACTTCAGCGACGCGGCCTTGGAGCGCAGAATGGCGACGCGGGTCTCGAAGTCCGGCGCCTGGATGTCGGCCGGCAGACCCCACTCAAAGCGGGAGACGAGGCGCGACTCGAGTTTCTGGATCTCGGAGGCGCGGCGGTCGCTGGAGAGCACGATCTGCTTTCCGGACTCGAACAGGTCGTTGAAGGTGTGGAAGAACTCTTCCTGAATGCGCTCCTTGCCGGCGAGGAACTGCACGTCGTCGAGCAGGAGCACGTCGGCATGACGGTAGCGCTGACGGAATTTCGTCAGGCTGTTTTCCTGGAGGGCTTGGATAAACTCGTTGGTGAACTTCTCGGTGGAGAGGTAGGCGACGCGCGCTTCGGGCCGGCGCTGAATGATGGCGTGGCCAATGGCGTGCATCAGGTGGGTCTTGCCCAGCCCGGTGTCGCCATAGAGGAAAAGGGGATTGTAGGCCTGCGCGGGGGCTTGGGCCACGGCCATGGCGGCGGCGTGGGCCATCTGGTTGTTCGAGCCGACGACGAAGGTCTCGAAGGTGTTGCGCGGGTTGAGGCTGGCGTTGGCGATGCGCTCCTCGAGGCGGCCCGGGCGGCGCGAGGTGGCTGTGCGGGCGCGGGGGGCGGCGGTATCGGCGGGGGCGGCCTCGGCCGCAGCGGACTTCGGGGCGGCGGTGCCGGACTTGCGCAGGGTGACGTTGACCATGCGGCCCGCATTGAGCCGCAGGCGCTGCGTGATCAGGTCCAGGTAGTTGTCGTGGATCCAGATCGCGGCGAAGTCATTGGGCACGCCGAGCGTCAGGCTATCCTCGGTGGTTTCGAGGCACTGCAGTGGCTCGAACCACATTTTGAAGACATCCTCGGGGAAGAGCTCTTTGAAATCACACTTGACGGTCTCCCAGAGGCTGGGAGGTAGGGACGTTGAAGGCATGGACTGGCGAAAGGGCTG
>JAPOIC010000154.1 GCA_029979145.1 Opitutaceae bacterium | reverse complement strand
TCGCCATGAGCCCCGACGGTCACGGCGGCTCCCTTCGGGGGCTGGCGCGCCGCGGCGCGCTCGACCTGATGGAGCGGGAGGGCATCGACATCCTCAGCTATTTCCAAGTGGACAATCCCCTTGTGCGCTGCATCGACCCCGCGTTCATCGGGTGGCACGTGCAGCGCGGTTCGGAGATGAGCAGCAAGATGGTCCCGAAGGCCTATGCCGGCGAAAAGGTCGGGCACTTCTGCTCCCAACACGGGCAACTCGTGGTCGTCGAGTATTCGGACCTGCCGAAGGCGATGCAGGAGGAGACGGATGCCGCCGGCGGGCTGCGGTTCAATGCCGGCAGCATTGCCATTCACATCCTCGACCGGGAGTTTATCCGACGCATGGCCCGCGGGGCCGACGGCGCGGCGCTGGGGTTTCACCGCGCGGACAAAAAGATTCCCACGGTCGATGCCGCGGGCGCGGCGGTGAAGCCGGAAAAGCCAAACGGCGTGAAGTTTGAAATGTTCGTCTTCGATGCCCTGCTATTTGCCCGCAACCCGGTCGTGATCGAAACGGCACGGACCGAAGATTTTTCGCCGGTCAAGAACGCTGAGGGCAATGACTCGCCGCAGACCTGTCGCGACGACCAGCTTCGGCAATTTGCCCGCTGGGTGCGGGCGGCGGGCGGTGCCGTGGCCACGGATGACTCGGGTTTGCCGGCCGTGGCGTTCGAGGTGTCACCGCTATTTGGTGACGATCCTGATTCTTTCGCCTCCAGCTGGGGAAAACTTTCGCCTCCGCCGGAAATCTCCGCGGGACTTTATCTCGGCGATCCAACCTGAATCTTGACGATGAGTATTCTCGAAAAAATTGATGCAGCCGGCGCAGCCGGACACCTGATGGCCTCGACCGTGGAAAACATCCGCGCCTTTCTGGCGGCGGGGTTGCCGGCGTGGGCGGAGCAGGGCATCGGCGAATTGGTCGAGGCCGGGGAATGGGCGGAGCTGAACGACCGGTTTTATACGTTTCTCGCCTTCGGCACGGGCGGCATGCGCGGGCGCACCGTGGGCCGAATCGTGACGGCTTCGGAACGCGGCGCAGCGGCGCCAGACACGGCGCCAGCCCATGCTGCGATCGGCAGCAATGTGCTCAACGATTTCACGCTGATTCGCGCGGTCATCGGGCTTTATCGCTACACCAAGCGCTACCAGGACAGTCAGGGAGCGGCGGTCGCGCCAAAATTGGTGATCGCCCACGACGTCCGGAATTTCTCCCGCCATTTTTGCGAGCTGGCGGCTTCGACGTGGGTGAAGCTCGGCGGCGAGGCTGCAATCTTCGACGGTCCGCGGCCCACGCCTCAGCTGAGCTTTGCGGTGCGCTCGCTGCGCGCCCAAGCCGGCATCGTGATCACGGCGAGCCACAATCCGCCGCACGACAACGGTTTCAAGGCCTACTTTGACGATGGCGCCCAGGTGGTGCCGCCGCACGACAAGGGCATCGTCGACGAAGTGAATGCAGTCCCGCTCGGCGCACTCGGGGCCTTCCTCGACGTGGAGCTGACGCGCGTGCAAACACTCGACCGCCATGCCGACGATGAATACCTCACGGCGGCGGCCACGGCCTTGCTCGATGCCGGCGTGGTCAAGCGCACCAAGCTCAGGGTCGTGTTCACGAACATCCATGGCACCGGCGCAATCCACTCGTTGCCGCTTCTAATTCATGCCGGCTGTCACGTGAACCCGGTGCCGGAGCAGCTGGATTTTGATGCGCGCTTTCCGACGGTGAAATCGCCGAACCCCGAAAACGCCGAGGCACTCTCCCGCGGCGTGACGTTGGCCGAGGTCAACGGCGCGGACGTGGTCTTGGCGACCGATCCCGATGCCGACCGCATGGGCGTCGCCGTGCGCAACCGCGCCGGCAAGATGGAACTGCTCACGGGCAACCAGATCGGCTCGCTGCTGACGGAATACCGGCTGGCGAAATACAAGGAGTTCGGCGTCATTCCGGCGCAGGGCTCGGACCGCGTGGCGATCGTGAAAACCTTTGTGACCACGCGCCTCCAGGATGCCATTGGCGAAGGTCACGGCGTGAAGGTCATCAACACGCTCACCGGTTTCAAGTGGATCGCGGCCAAGCAACGCGGCTACGAGGATCAGATGCTGAAAGCCGTGGGCGACACGGTGGACGTGGCGGCGTTGAGCTTTTCCGAGCGGGCCAAGCTGCTCCAGCAGCACGCGACCTTCTATGCCTTCGGCACGGAAGAGAGCTACGGCTACCTGCCCAATGACTACCTGCGCGACAAGGACGGCAATTCGGCTTGCCTGATGTTTGCTGAGCTGTGCTCGGCGCTGAAAGAGCGCGGCGTCACGGTGGGTGAGTTTCTCGACGAGATTTATCTGAAATACGGCTTCTTCCTCGAAGGCGTGATCAACCTCTATTACGAGGGCGCGACGGGCAGCGCGAAGATCAAACGCATCCTCGAGACCTATCGGTCGAATCCGCCCAAGGCTTTTGGCGACGTGACCGTGAAGAAGTTCGAGGACTTCGGTCGGCAGGATATCCGCGACGCCGACGGTGAGCTGGTCCCGAAGCAGGACCTGTATTTCGTGACGCTGAGCAACGGTTACAGCTTCGCCGCGCGCGGCAGTGGCACGGAGCCGAAGATGAAGTTCTACCTCTTTGCCAGCGCAAAGGTCGGCAGCGCAGCGGAACTCCCTGCCGTCAAGGCCAAGACCAAGGAGACGCTTGATGCTTTGATCAAATTGATCGAGGCCGACGCGAAGCAGCGCGCGGAGAGCTGAAGCGGCCGGACGCACAGACGCGGCTGCATTGGCGAGGGAAACGGCTTGGGTGTTGCGAAGTGTTCAGTGCGGTCGCACTACTGCAGTTTGCGCTGCGCTCAGAGTGACAAACCGGGTGGGCCGTGCGCTCGGCGCGCGGCGAATTGGTTGCGGGGAAGCGAAACGCTACAGAAAAAGCCGCGCGGCGGAGCGCGCGGCCCACCGCGATCAGACGAGAAGCAGTGCGGGCGTTTCGAGATGCGACTTGAGGGCGTTGAGGAACTGGGCGCCGACGGCGCCGTCCACCACGCGGTGGTCGCAGGAGAGGGTGAGGGCCATGCGGTCGCCGATGACGATCTGGTCTTTCTCCACGACCGGCTTTTTGACGGTCGTGCCGACGGCGAGGATCGCGGCGTTCGGCGGGTTGATGATGGCGCTGAAACGGGAGATGCTCATCATGCCGAGGTTGCTCACGCAGAACGTGCCGCCGGTGAATTCGGCCGGGGCGAGCTTCTTGGCCTTGGCGCGCTTGGCGAGGTCCTTGGCTTCGTTGCTGATGTCGAAAACGCTCTTTTGGTCGGTGTCCTTGATCACGGGCGTGATCAGGCCGTCATCGATGGCGACGGCGAACGACACGTGGGTGCTGGCGTGCGCCTTGATGCCGGCGTCGGTCCACGAGCAGTTGACGGCGGGGACGGCGCGGAGGGCGAGGGCGGAGGCCTTGAGAATCAGGTCGTTGACGGAGACGCGCACGCCGTCGTTGCCGAGGCCCGCGTTGATCTGTTCGCGCAGGGCGTTGAGCGGCGCGGCGTCGACCTCGATCTCGAGGTAGAAATGAGGGAGTTGGGTCTTGGACTCGACCAGGCGCTTGGCGATGGTCGCGCGCATGTTGGAGAGCGCGGCGGTGCCCTCAGCCTGGATGGCCGACTTATCGAGCGCGGAGCGCCAGGGCCAGGCCGGCTTGGCGGGTTTGCCGGCGCCACCCGCGGCAGCGGCGGCGGACTTGGGCGGATTTTTCTCCGCAGCGAGAATGTCGGCGCGCACGATCCGGCCGCCTGGGCCGGTGCCTTTTACGCGAGTGTAATCGACGCCCTTTTCCGCGGCCAATTTCTTGGCGAGCGGAGAAATCCTCACGCGACCCGAAGTGACGGTTTCCGTCGGAGCCGCTTCGGCCGGTTTGGATTCGGCCTTGGGCTTTTCGACCTTCGGCTCCGGCTTGGGCGCTTCGGCCTTGGGTTCCGGTTTCGGCTCGGCCTTCTTTTCCTCAGCGGGGGCGGCGGGTGCGCTCTTTTTGGCGGGAGCTTCGACCTTTTCGCCCTTTTCACCAATGGCGCAAAGCGGGGCGCCGATTTCGACCTGCGAGCCGGCGTCGGCGAAAATCTTCAAGAGGGTGCCGTCAAAGAAGCACTCGAGCTCCATCGTGGCCTTGTCGGTTTCGACCTCGGCCAGCATGTCGCCGTTGGCGACGGTATCGCCTTCCTTTTTGAGCCATTTGACCAGCGTGCCCACCGTCATGGTGTCGCTGAGTTTTGGCATTTCAATGATGTCGGCCATGGTGTCGGAATTGGAAGGTTGCGGAGGAAGAAATCAAGCGAGGACCTCAAGCGCGGCCTTCAGGACGCGCTCCGGGTTCGGGAGCTGCTCGATTTCAATGGGCGGGCTGTAGATCGCGGGAGCGTCGACGGTGGACAAGCGCTTGATCGGCGCGTCGAGCTCGTCGAAGGCTTCCTGCTGAATCATGTAGGCGACTTGGGTTGCGACGCTGCAGAACGGCTTTTGCTCCTCGACGATCAGCACACGGTGGGTTTTGGCCACGGAGGTGAGCACGGTGTCGATGTCGAGCGGGCGGATGGAACGCAGGTCAACCACCTCGACGGACGTCTCGTGCTCCTTTTCCAGGATTTCGGCGGCCTTCAGCGAGTGCAGGACCGAGCGACCATAGGTGACGATGGTGAGGTCGGTGCCCTCGCGCTTCACGTCGGCCTTGCCGAGCGGGATGAGGTATTCGCCGTCCGGCACCTCGCCCCTTTCGCCGTATAGCAGGGTGTTCTCGAGGAACATCACCGGGTCGTTGTCGCGGATGGCGGACTTCAGGAGGCCCTTGGCGTCGTAAGGCGTGGCCGGAACGACGACCTTCACGCCTGGGTGGTTGGCGAGGACGTTTTCCGGCGTGTGCGAATGGGTGGCGCCGACATTGGTGCCGCCGTTCGCCGGACCGCGGATGACGATCGGGCAGTTGATGAGACCGCCGGACATGTAGCGGACGTTGGCGGCGTTGTTCAGGATTTGGTCAAAGGCGACCGAGTAGAATGACCAGAACATGAGCTCCATGACCGGGCGGATGCCGAGCATCGACGCGCCGATGCCCAAGCCGATGAAGCCGGCCTCGGAGATTGGGGTGTCGACGATGCGGTCCGGGCCGAACTTGGCCAGGAGGCCTTCGGAGACTTTGTAGGAGCCGTTGAACTGGCCGACTTCCTCGCCCATGAGCACGACATTCTTGTCGCGCTCGATTTCCTCGGCGAGGGCATGACGGACGGCTTCGCGGTAGGTGATGATTGGCACGGTGAAGAGCGTTGAAGATTAGTCGAAGAAGAGGCGACCGGCGGAAGTGCGGTGCGACGGATTGTCGGCCTCCCAGTAGACGTCGCGTTGGATGTCCTCGACGGTCGGCCACGCCCACCGACCTGTATTCCATCG
>JAPOIC010000092.1 GCA_029979145.1 Opitutaceae bacterium | reverse complement strand
GAGGCCGCGGTTGGTGTATTTCTTCGCGATGGAGATCACGAGGCGGAGGTTGGCCTCGACCATCTCGGTCTTGGCTTTGTGCGCCTCGCGCATGTGGACCTGGGTCTGGCCGATGATTTCGAGCAAGCGGGTCGGGTCAATGCGTTGCGCGGCCTCGATCTGCTTGAGCTGGGCCTTGACCCCCTTGGCGTCGATGGCGGCGTCCTTCTTGGTCTTCGGGTGCTTCGAGCGCTCGAGCTGGGCGAAGAGGTGCTCGGTCTTCTCAATGACCGGGCGGAGCTGCTCGAGGTATTCCTCGTAGACCTTCAGCTTGAAGTAGAATTTGCCGAAGTTCGGGCGCAGGGCGTTCTCGCGCTTGCGGATCTTGGTCGTGATGCGCTTGCGATCGGCTTCCGTGCGGGCCTTCAGGTATTCGTCCCACGCGGCGGCGACGGAGACCTCGCCCTTCTGCGTCGTCTCGACGAGCTTGGGAAGGGATTTGAAGTAGGCCTCGCGGCTGTCGATCTTCTTGTCGATGACGATGCGGTCGAAGCGTTCCTCGCGGTTGAGCAGGCGCTGGCCAAGGTGCGCGATGTAAGCGCCGACGGCGGAGGCCTGGAAGAGCGCCTCCTGGGCCTTGAGCTCGGCGTTTTCGATGCGCTTGGAAATTTCGACTTCCTGCTCGCGGGTCAGTAGCGGCACCTGGCCCATCTGCTTGAGATACATGCGGACCGGGTCGTCGAGGATGTCGTGCTGCGACGAGCGCGTCTCCTCCTCCTCGGCCTCCTCCATGCGCTGCTTGTATTCCTCGACCTGGTCGGGCTCGAGGATCTCGATCTCGAGGTTTTGCAGAATGGAGAGGATGTTGTCGATTTCCTCCTGGTTCTCGACGGACTCCGGCAGCGCCTCGTTGATGTCGTCGAAGGTCAGGTAACCCTGCTCCTTCGAGAGTCGGATCAGCTGGCGGATCTTTTCGTTGATTCCGCTCGCGGCGAGATCGGCCGAACCGCTGTCGCCGGCCTTTTCGATGACGTCCTCAACGGCGGCGGCGTGGGTGGAAGAGGCTTTGGCGGATTTGGCTTTGCGCGGCATAATGTAACAGGTGCAAAAAAATCAGACCGCCACGGGAATCCCGAGCGGCTGGAGGAGCTGACGTTGGATGGCGGAACGTTCTTTTAAGAGTGAAATTGGGTCAGCTTCACTGTCCGCACGGTGGTTGGCTAAATCAAGTTCTATTTGCTGGAGGCGCGGCTCCCGCGCCCGGGTGCGCAGCAGCCGGAGTCCCTCGTTCGCCACCTTGTGCGGATCATCGAAGGCAGGGGTATCGAAAAGCAGGGAAGCGACAAGCGCTTTTTCCTCAGGGGTTTCCAGCAGATCTTCGAGGTGATCCTTCCCCGGCCAGCTGGAGTGTTCAAACTCGGCCAAAAACCGGTTCAGGAGGACGCCAGCGACGTGGCCCGTATTGATCCAGTCATGCGGCAAAACGGTCGAGAGCGGGCGGCCGAGATGCTCGAAATGCAGGCAAATCAGCAGGAGATGCTGCTCGGGCGTCGGGCCGTCGGGGCGTTCGACTGGCGGTGGGGGCGCTGCCACGGGCAGGCGGCCGCGATGGGCCTTGAAGTTGAGGAAGTCGCGTTGCATCGCCGCCGGGGCGATCCGCAGGTGGCCGGCGGCCTCGGCCACGAATTCCGTTTGCGCGACCTCAGACTCGGCGGCGGCGATGAGTTCCATCACCGCGCGAGCGGCGCGGGATTTTTGCTCGGAGCTCGCGGCGGCGGGGTCGGGGAGAAGTGACTGGCAGGCGTAGGCCATCGCCGACAGGGAGCCCGTGCGCAGGTCGGTGTAGGCTTCGAGGCCGCGTTGCAGGAAGAGCAGGTCGGGGTCGACTTTACCGTCGCCGGTCTGACGGAGGAACCGCGCTTCGATGCCCGCCTTGAGCGCCATGGGGAGGAAGCGCAGCGCGGCCTTTTGGCCGGCGCTGTCGCTGTCGAAGAAGCATTCCACCTGCGAGTGATAGCGACGGAGCAGGACCAACTGCGTGTCGGTTATCGACGTGCCTTGGGGTGCGATGGCGGTCTTGAGGCCGACGCTCCAGCAACGCAGCGCGTCGAGCTGACCCTCGACCAAGACAAACGGGTGCCCCTCGCCGGCCGACGTGCGGGCGCGGTCCAGATTGAAGAGCAGGTTGCCCTTCGTGAAAATCGGCGTCTCGGGCGAGTTGACATATTTCGCCTCGCGCGCCGGATCATCCTCGGGCGTGAGCTCGGTCTGCCGGGCGGTGAAAGCCACGACGCGACTCTGGTGGTCGCGGATCGGAATCATCAGCCGGCCGCGGAAACGCGGGCGCAGCGACTGCAGGGTCGGCGCGACGTGGTCGCGCATGAAAAACAGGCCGCATTGCCGCAGCGCATCTTCGCTGAAACGGCGCTTGAGCAGCGCCGCGCCGAGGCCGTCATCGGTCGCGCCGGCTGCGCCGATCTTGAACTCCTCGGCGAGTTCGGGCGCGAATTTGCGCTGCTCGACCCAGTAGCGGCGCATGAGGTCGCCCAGTGGGGTCGCGGCGCGGAAAGACTGGTGGTAGTGCTCCGCGGCCAGTTCGTGGATTTCGAAGATCTCCTGGCGCAGCGAGCGCTCCTCGCGGCTTGGGCCGGAGCCCTGCTCATATTCGATCTCGATGGCGAAGCGCTGCCCGAGAGCCTCGACCGCCTCGGTGAAGCCGAGTTGCTCGGTCTCACGCACGAACGTGATGATATCGCCGGCCTTGCCGCAGCCGAAACACTTGTAGAAGCCCTTGTCGGGGTCGACGTGGAAGGACGGCGTCTTCTCGTTGTGGAACGGGCACAACCCCTTCATCCGGGCGCCGGCCTTGCGCAGGGTGACCACGCGGGAAACGACGTCCGCGATGTTCACGCGCAACTTCAGGTCGCGCACGCAGGTGGGCTTGATGACGGGCATGGAGCGGCGGGGCGCCGGGCGGCGCGAAGAATGCACTTTCAACCGGGGGGACCTGCTGTCAAGTTTCCGGCCCGCCCGACGAAACATCGGGCCAAGGTAGGACTCTTATGCGTATGCGCTTATATTTCTTGGCGGCGATCATGGTTGCGCTCGTCCCCGGTTTGCGGGGGCAGGTC
This sequence comes from Opitutaceae bacterium, assembly GCA_029979145.1. Classification (GTDB taxonomy): domain Bacteria; phylum Verrucomicrobiota; class Verrucomicrobiia; order Opitutales; family Opitutaceae; genus Cephaloticoccus. Next base: position 4,517 of record JAPOIC010000092.1, on the reverse strand, counting down.
GATCTGGCCCCGGCGTTGCCGGTCTGGGAAACGTCGCTGGGCGACTTCAGCCAGCCGGCTTACGACCGCGCGGTGGAGCGCATCTTCAGCGAATACGAGGCGAAGACCGGCCGGCAGCTGGTTCCCGGGGAAAAACGCAAGGTGGGCCTGAAGATCTACGCCGACTCCGGCCCGGGCATGGCCACGCCGATCCCGCTCGTGCGGTCGGTGATCAAGGCTCTCGAGCACCGCGGCTTTGACGCGAAGGACATTTTTCTCGTCGGCCTGAACCAGCTGCGCCTGCGCATGACGGGCTACCTGCCATCGCTCGCCAGCGGCGAGTCCGCCTTTCCGGGCCACAAGATTTACGTGTTGGAGTCCGGTCGTTTCTACGACCCGGTGTGGTTTTACGACAGCCCGCTCCCGCAGCGCTTTGACCCAATCTTTGTCCAGAACCAGACCAAAGACGTGCCGAACAGCACGTCGAAGGACGAAGACCGCAAGAGCTTCCTCGCCACGCCGTTGTTCCTCGATGCCGACTTCTGGATCAATCTGCCGGTCTACACCGATCACCCGACGCTGGGCGTCAACGGCTCGCTGGTGAACGCCACGCTCTGGAACGCCTCCAACACCGCGCGTTTCTTCCGCAGCCCGGCCAACGCCCCGGCCGCCGTCGCGGAAATGAGCGCCATCCCCGAGCTGCGCCAGACCTGGGCCTTCTCGCTCGTGAGTCTCCAGCACTACCAATACATCGGCGGGCCGTTCTTCAACTCGCTCTACACCGTGTCGGAGCCGCGCCTCTGGCTCAGCCGCGACCCGGTCCTGCTCGACGCCATGATGCTCGAGCGTATCAACCGCTGGCGCCAGCTGTCGGGCTTTAACCCGGTGTCCGAGGAAATCCGCACCCTGGAGTTCGCCGAGATGCTCGGCGTCGGCTCGAAGGACACGAAGGACGCGACCGTCATCGAGGTCGCGCAATAAACCGCTTGTCAGAGGGGCGCGCGCCCCTGAGATTGACCCGCGATGACCTCCCCGTATCTGCCGTTTTTCATCCAGGCCGTGCTGGCCGCCGGGATCGCCGCCGCGATCATCATCGCCACGCACCTGTTCGGGCAGCGGGCGGCGAAAAACAAGATCAAGGATTCGGCCTACGAGTGCGGCGTGCCCGCCGAGGGCGTGGTCCACTCGCGGTTTTCGGTGAAGTTCTACGTCACGGTGATGCTCTTCATCCTGTTCGACATCGAGGTCGTCTTCCTCATCCCGCTTTGCTTCGTCTACCGCGACTTCCTCGCCCAGAACATCTCGATCCTCGGGCCGGTGCTGTTCTTCGTCGGCGTCCTGGTGCTCGGGCTGTTCTACGAAATCAAAAAGGGCGCGCTCGAGTGGGAGAAGTGACCCGGCGGGGCGACTGAGGCCGGTGCGGCAAAAGAACTGACCCATGCGGCTGGACAAGATCATCGCCCGGAGCCGCATCGTTGACCTGCACAGCGTAACGCTGCGCGGCGCGCTAGAGGAATTGCTTGCGGTCTGCGCAGAGAAATTCAGCGACCTGAAACCGGAGCCATTGCTGCGCGGCCTGCTGGCGCGCGAGGGCACGATGACCACTTATCTCGGGTCCGGCGTCTCGCTGCCGCACGTGCGGGTGAAGATGAAGCGCCGCTACGTCCTCGCCATTGGCCGCAGCCGCGCGGGTGTGCGCCACGAGGGCGCGAAAGACGACGAGCGCGTGCACCTGATTGTCATGCTGCTCGCCGGCGAGAACGCCCGGGATTACCTGCAGGTGCTGGCATCGATCGCGCGGCAGGTGCGCGAGCCCGAGTTGGTGCAAAACCTCACGGGCGCACCGGATCTCAACACCCTTTACGAACGCCTGATAGGCGGCTTCGGCGGCATCCGCCCCGTGCAGGCGCAGCAAAACCGCACCAACCGCCTGATGTTTCAGGAAGCGCAACGCGTGGCGCGCGGCGCGGCCTGTCACGCGATCATGGTCTTTGGCGACACCTTCGTCGGCGGCATCCAGCCGGGCATCCTGCGCTCGCGGATGAAGACGATTCTTGTCACCCGGAATCCGGTCGAACCCAGCGAGGACCAGAAGGACTTCAACGTCACCCTGCAGGTGCGCTCCTTTTCCAGCCAGCGCATGGCGCAGCTGCGCAGCGCGATCCTGATGGCGCTGACGCACGGCGTGCTCTCGTTCAACGACCGCATCTGCTGCGTCGGCGGCGTGGCGGGCAGCAACCAGTTCGACACGCTGACGGTGGTGGAAATTGACCGCGAATTTCAGACCCTCCTCACCGGCCAGCACGACCTGCTGCCCGAGGACGTGAAACCCGAGGTGCTGGAGCGCGTGATCGCGGTGGCGACCGAGCTCGCCGTCGAGGGTCGCGAAGGGAAGCCGGTGGGCTGCCTGTTCGTGGTCGGCGACATCGAAGCCGTCGTGAAATTCGCCAAGCCCCTCGTCCTGAATCCGTTTTACGGTTACAAAGAGGAGGATCGGAATATCCTCAACCCCTTCATGGACGAGACGGTTAAGGAGTTTTCGTCCATCGACGGTGCCTTCCTGATTGGGGGCGACGGGGTGGTGGAATCGGCCGGCAGCCTGATTCAGGCCGTCGACACCGAGCATACCCTCCCGAGCGGCCTGGGCAGCCGGCATGCCGCCGCGGCGGCCATCAGCCTTCAGGCCCATTGCATCGCGATCGTGGTGTCGTCGAGCAGCGGTCAGGTCACGCTCTTCCGCCGCGGAGTGATGCTGCCCCTGACCGAGAAGCGCCACTGAGCCGCGCCAAATTTGGAGTTGCCCTGCGCCGGTCCCGGGCTTTGCTCTGACCCTTCACTTTTCAAAACCATGCAAGAACACATCATCATTGAGTGCACGGAAGCCCGCAAGGAGGGCAAGCCGGCCTCCCGTTACCTCACCACGCGCAACAAGAAGACCGTGACCGAGCGTATCGAGAAGAAGAAGTATAACCCGCACCTGAAGCGCCACACGGTGCACAAGGAAATCAAATAAGGGTTTTTCTCCCGACCTTTCGCGAAACCGGACTGCGGTCCGGTTTTTTTGTGCCCGCAAGGGGCGGCGGGCGCGACGGCGCTTAGCCCGAGGCTTTGGAGCGCGGGGCCGCCGGGGTGCGGCGCGCGGCGCGCCAGCTTTCACGGTGCTTGCGGATCCAGTCGAGCAGGGCGCGCTCGAAGCCAATGTCGTAGCCCAAGCGCTCGGATTCCAACCACTTGTGTTTCAGGATTTCCTCCCGTTCGGCGAGGAATTCCTGATAGAGGCTGGATTGCTTGACGAATTCGCGCGAGGAGTCGGGCTCTGGTGCAGGTAAGGTCATTCCGCGGCTAGGTCGGGTGTTATCAGAGCGACGTGTCGGGCTCTGTCAATGCCGACCATGTTTCGCAGCCGTCAAGTTTGTGACACCGGCTTGCGCTCCAAACTGGCCAGCAGGCCGTCGGCAATCTCGCGAAACACCCCCGCGGCGGCGCCCTCGGGTTCGCCGACGACGATCGGACGGCCTTGGTCGCCGCCGGCGCGGATTTCCGGCAGCAACGGCACCTGGCCGAGGAGGGAAGTGCCGAGCTTTTCCGCGGTGGACGCGCCACCGCCGGTGCCAAACAGATCGTGGCGCTGGCCGGCGGGGTCGAGGAAGTAACTCATGTTCTCGGCGACGCCGAGCAGGGGCACGTTGACCTTCTGAAACATCAGCCCGCCCTTGCGCGCGACATTGGTGGCGGCGGCCTGCGGTGTGGTCACGAGGACGGCGCCGTCGAGGGGCAGGGTCTGCACAAGGGAGAGTTGAGCGTCACCGGTGCCCGGCGGCAGGTCGATGAGGAGCAGGTCGAGTTCGCCCCACTTCACGTTCTGCACGAACTGTTGCACGGTCTTCATGATCATCGGGCCGCGCCAAACCACGGGGGTGTTGTCGTCGACGAGGAAGCCCATGCTCATGACCTTCACGCCGTGGTGCTCCATCGGGATGAGCATTGCGTCGGGACCGTCGCCCTCGATCTCGGGTCGGCCACTCAGGCCCATCATCAGCGGCACGCTGGGACCGTAGATGTCGCAGTCCATCAACCCCACGCGACCGGGCTTGCCTTGCATTTCCAGCAGTTGGGCGGCGGCACAGGCGAGGTTTACGGCAAACGTGCTCTTCCCGACGCCGCCCTTGCCAGAGGCAACCGCTACGGCGTGGGCGATGCCCTTCGGGCGCGACGCACCGGCGAGGTTGCCGCCGGCGCCAGTGGGCGCGCTGGCGGACTTCACCGGCGTCACCGCGAGCTCAATGATGGTGTCCTTCACGCCGGGGACGGCCGAGAGACACTTCTCCACCTCGGCCTTGAGTTGGCGCGGCACGGTGGGGTCGCTGGTGGTCAGCGCCAGCGAGACCTTGACGGTGCCATCGACGAAGCCGGCCGAGCGCACGAGTCCAAAAGATACGATGTCGCGGCTGAAGCCGGGATACTTCACTTGCTTGAGGTGTTGTTTGATGTCGTCCGAGGTCACAGCGGCGAAAAAAGGGAACGGGAAGGGAAATTAG
>JAPOIC010000191.1 GCA_029979145.1 Opitutaceae bacterium | reverse complement strand
GTGTTGCCGGCGCACCGCCCGACCGTCGGCTAGGTCGATGGCGATGACGAATCCGTCGGCGCCACCGGTGAGGGCCACCGGCCGTCCGTCGATCTGACCGAGTGAGCAGGCGTAGAGGCTCATGCCGCCCTCGGCCTTCCAGATCCAGGTCTTGGATTTTGCGGACAAGACGCCGCAGCCCAGTTCGGTCGCGAAGAAAAGCGCCCCGTCGCGTTCGTCGGCGGGCGGAATCCAGGCGGCGGCGAGCGACCGACCGTTGAGGAACGGGATGACCCGCTTGAGCATGCGGAACATCGGCTGATTGAAGCCGCCAAGGTGGTAGACCTCGCCGCTGGGCCCGTCGCCGGGGACGTGCGGATACCACATGATGCCGTGGTTCCACCCGCAGCGGACGTAGATGTCGCCGGCGTCGGGTCGCTCTGCAGGCGAGACGAGAACGTTGTAGTTCCAAGGGCCGTCGGAAAAACTGTGGCCGACGATTTCGCCGTCGGCATTGAGAAACACGAGGATGGCGTAGCCGCCGAGCACGAGCCAGCCACGGCCTTGCTCATCACGTTTCCAAATCGCTGCGCTGTGGGCGGAGTTGAACCAACCCTGCAGGCAGTCCCGGCTTTTGTGCATCGACTGTGCCACGGTCCAATGCACCCGCTCGCGGCCGTCAGGGGCAAACAAGATGAAATCGCCGCCGAGCAGCCCCACGCACAGCACGGGCGGACCGGACGGGTCAAGGGGTTGGGCAGAGAGGTGGGTGACGTTGGTGGGGAATTGGACCCGCCAACGCTCCGCGCCGTCGAAGCCGAGGACGATGAGCTCATGACTGGCGTTGGCAAAGATGAGTTCGGACCGACCGTCGCCGTCGAGGTCGACGTGAATCCAGCGCTCCACGGCAGGAATGACGGGCGCGTCGCCGCAAACCTCCAGCCGGTGCAAGACGAAGGGCCGTCCGGCCGGTGGTGCGGGGATATGCACGCGCAACTTGGCAAAAACTTTGCCGGCGAGATTGGCCGTGCGCACGTGCAGGCGGTTTTCCGCGTCGCGATAGCGCTTGTAGGGGCGGTCGGGTCCGGGATGCAGGGCGAATTTTTTCTCGGAGCCGTCCGGTGCCTGCGCCGTGACGATGATGCCGTCCGGCAGGGGATTGAAGGTGCGCAGCGTGGGATCGTCCGGACAATCGCCGAGCAGGTGCAAGGCGGTGAGGGCCCGCGGAGCGGGCAGCGTGAGCGTGAGCTCATACGCCTCGGCGACAGGCCATTGGATCCAGGTTTCCCGCGAATAGCCGTCGGGCATCACGGGATCCAGCAACTCGCTCGGCGAGCCATTGATGGGCAGTGGATCGGCCGTGACGCGCACCGCGCGGATGACCTCGGCGCGGCGCGTGCCGGGATCAAATTGCCACTCGCGGCGTGGGGTCCACGCCGGGGTTGCGGGCGCCGGAGGCGGTGCGACGGCTGCGACTGGTTGCAAGCGGGCGAGCCAACCGCTCACGGCTCGGGAGATGTCACCACAACGATCGACCGGCAGCGGCAGCGCGAGTTCACCCTCGACGACCACGTTGCTCCGCGCTTCGCCGCAGGCGAGGGCGATGCGGGCGGGCGCTTCGCTTTGCACAAACAGTGCGCCGCTTTGCAGGTCGATATGGATCTGCACGGGGCGGTCGCTCTCGATGCCGCAGTCCTCGGCGGTGAACTTGAGCTGCGTGGCATGGGCCAGGGTGAGGCTGCCGGCCTCAATCCACGCGCTGGCGGCGTGCAAGGTGCCGCCGGGAATCCAGGGTGAGTTGGCCTCCATTCGGATGGCGCCCCAAGCCACGGTGGCATCGCCGGCGCGCACGATGAAGGTGCGAGGCGTGAGGGTGTGCAGCGTCGGCGGGGCGTTATCCAGCGGCCGAACGGCAAAAAGATTGGGGAACACCAATTCATCACCCGCGGTGAATTCGCCGGCTTCGCGTTGGCGCAGGCAATAGGGCGAGCACGCGCCTTGGTCGGTGTCGATCTCGACCGTGGCCGCGAGGTCGCGGCCGGCGGTCAGGGTGAAACGATGGTTGCCTTGGTCGCTGCGCCAGGTGCGGCCGGCGAGTGCGGCGTGGCCGGGGGTGCGCCACGTGCAGGTCACCGAAAACGGACCGGAGCGTTGGAAGGCGACGTGGTCGAGGCAGACGAAACAGCCGCCACCGGCCTTCGACCAAAACAAGTGCCGGGTCCAATCGGTGTGATGGTAGTCGGACAGCCGGGTGACGGTCAGGGCCGTGGCGGGAAAATCCGCGACGGCGATGCGCTCCGCGATCGGCGGCATGGGCGTGTCGTTGGCGCCGTCGCTGATGAGCAGGCCGTTCTTGTCGTGCATCGAATGGCGCGAGGTGTTCTGCACCAGCCACACGTGTCCGGCCTGGAAGAAACGCACGATGCAATTGGCGGCCTGCATGTGGCCCTGCCAGCGGAAACCGCCTTGGTAGCCCTGCAGGAGCAGGTAGGCGTCGGTGCGGGCGAAGCCGCCGCGCAGGGCGATTTTGTCGAAGCCGCGCGCCTGCGGCAGGCGGTTCAGCCCGATGGCCTCCGGCAGTTCCCAGGTCTCGGGCGCGTTGACCATGTGGCCCTGTGGCTCGATGTGCACCGGCGGGGGGTTGCTGATGCGGAACTGATGGTCGGTCACCGGCAGGCAGGTGACGTTGCGGCCGGCCGGCGGCTCGACGGCGGCCAAGGTTTCACCGGTGTCGTATTTCTGCAAAAATACCGGAACGTAGCGGAGGAAGACGTAGCGCTGCGAAATCTCGAGGTTGGGCAGGGTCTGCAGAATCCACTTCAGTTCGGCGTCACCGTAGTAGAACGCGCAGCAGGCGGTCTGTTCGGTGGCCTCCTGCTGCAGATACATGCCCTGGCTTTCGCCGTAGCCGCCCTGGCCGGCGCCGTTGCCGTTGTTGTCATGCAGCGCGATAGCGCGCTGGGCGACGAGTCGCGCCAGGCCGCTGGTGAAGAACGCATGCCGTTCCTCGCCGAGCGCGTAGCGGTAAAGCGTGGCGAGATTGTTCAGGCTGCTTTCGTCGTCCTGGTCGTCGAGACCGGCGGCGGCGAGCCCGTCGAGAAAGGCGCGGCATTCGCCGATCCAGCGATCGCATTCGGCCCGCAGTTCGGGCGTCGGATCGCATTGGTCGCGCAGGTAGCGCGCCAGCAGCAGGAATTCATAGGTGCCCTTGCCTTGGTGGCGGTGACCGAAGGGCGGTTCGCCGTGACGCATGCGCCACCATTCCGACTCGTTGCCGTAGGCGGTGAGCAGCAGCAGTTCGTCGGTGCGCCGGATATCCTCGTCGCTGAGGAATCCGCCGGCGATCAGTAGGGGGATCGCGCGCAGAAAACGTTCGGCGAGGTAGTGCCAGTCGCCGTAGCCGTTGGTGAGGCTGGCGTTGAGGTTGCGCAAGGCCTCGACCGCGATGGCGGCGTAGCGCGCGTCCGCGGTCCAAGCCCACATCAGCGTGTAGGAACCGATCACGCGGATCGGCTCGGTGTAGAACATCAGCCCGCGGCTGCGCAGGGCCTGCAGCTCCGCCGAGTCGTCGAGCGGAGTGTAGGGCCAGGCCGCGAGCTGCGCGGCGAGAGCGGGGGCGACTTCGACGTCGAGCACCCAGGGCAGCGGGGCCTTTTTCGGGAGCGCCTCCAACTGCATGATCAGGCGTTCCACGGCGGTGGAGACACCGAGGGTCGAGCTGCCGCCGGCCAGCACTACATTGGCGCCGGTGCCGTAGGGATTGACCATTACGCGCAGGTCGTGGCCGTCGCCGCCGGGGTAGGTGGCGTCGGTCGAGCACAGGTAGTTGGCGTATAGCGGCTGGAGGGCGCGGTTGGTGGCGAGGTTGCCGATGAACACCAGCGGCTTGGTGCGAAGTTCGCCCGGCAACGGCGTGGCGCGCGACGGCAGGAGCGCGGTGTCCTCGTGGCACGTGGGTTTGGTGCCGGATTGGCGGCGGATGGCGGCAGCCAGCCGCGCGGCGAGTTTGCGCCCGTCCTTGCCGGCGGGGTGAACGATGACGGCGCCGGCGAGCGGAGTATCACGCCGGATGACACGGGTGCGCAGGGCGGAGGCGGGTTCGCGGGGCGGGGCAATCACGGGGTGGACGAGAGATACTGTCCGCCCGGGCGGACACTCAATGCCCAAGTCGCCGGGATGTCATAATCATCGTTGATTATTCCGCGGCGGGCGCGGCGGCTCAAGATGACGGACGGTTTCTTGTAAATGACAGCCAGGTCGGTCAAAAACTGGGTGTTGATGGCGTGGTCCGTCCGGTTCGTGCCGCTCGACGTGGCTAGGCCGATCCGGTGTTTCCAGCCACCCGGCCGGTTTTCGGCCACGCCCGCGCTGACTGACCTTATGATCACCGACTCAACCCTACCCAAGACCCAATGAAGAGCGTGCTCATTGTCGACGACGACACCTTCATGCGGCGGTTGCTGCTGCAGACCCTCAAGTCCACCGGGCGCAGAT
>JAPOIC010000260.1 GCA_029979145.1 Opitutaceae bacterium | reverse complement strand
GGCCGAGGCCGGTGAGCTGCGCAACGTCGGCGACCCCGTCGCCATGGCCAAGGCCTATGACGCCCAAGGCGCCGACGAACTCGTTTTCCTCGACATCACCGCCTCCTCCGAGGGCCGCGGCATCATGCACGACGTGGTTCGCGCCACGGCCGAGCAGTGCTTCATGCCCCTCACGGTTGGCGGCGGACTCCGGTCCGTCGACGACATTCGCGCCATGCTCAACGCCGGCGCCGACAAAGTTTCCCTCAACACTGCCGCCATCAAACGTCCGGAGTTCGTCCGCGAATCCGCCCGCAAGTTTGGCAACCAGTGCATCGTCGTCGCTATCGACGCCAAGCGCGCGTCCGATGGGTCTTGGCGGGTCTATACCCATGGTGGCCGGCAGGAGGCCGGACTCGACGCCATCGAATGGGCCTGTCGCGCCGTCGAACTCGGCGCCGGCGAAATTCTGCTCAACAGCATTGATCGCGACGGCACGAAAGTCGGTTACGATATCGAGCTTACTAGCGCGGTCAGCGATGCCGTCGAGGTGCCCGTGATCGCCAGTGGCGGCGCCGGCGCATTGGAAGACTTGGCGGACGCCCTGGATGCTGGCCACGCGAGCGCCGTGGTCGTGGCGAGCCTCTTCCATTTCGGGACGTTCACCATCCCGCAGGCCAAGGCAGCCCTGCACGCCCGGGGAATCCCGGTCAGACTGAACCCACTTGCCGCGCATAGCGGCTGATGTCGCCCAGCGTCCGCAGGTGGCGAAGCTTGTCTTCGCTGAGGGAAACTTGCAGCACGTCCTCAAGGGTCATCGAAATCTCGATCAAGCTCAGGGAATCCAAGCCCAAATCTTCGCTTAGACGCAGGTCGTCCCGCGGGGACTGCAGCAATTCCCGTCGGTCAACCTCCAGATAACGAGAGATTACGCCGCGAACAATGGCGGGCACGACGTCCAGATTGCGCGTGCGCCGGAATTGCACCGCCGCTTCCACAGTCTCCCGGGGGCAGCGTCGCAGCAAGGTCCGCAACGACTCCTTGGCGGCTTGCCCCGCGTTGGGGAGGGAGATCGCGGGCAGGCGGCCTGCGTTGGCGACGTATCCGGAGTTACTCATTTTGGCGTGATCTGACCTATAGGACCAGCTTGCGTGCCAAAACCACTACGCAATTGGCTGAAAATAATCCAAACAGTTTTACGAGAGATTTTCTACGGGCGTTGCTACCCCGGTTGGGGCTTCGCCGGGCTCCTCGGGCGCCACGGTGGGGCCACCGACCAGCACACTGAGCTGCGCCTGCACGGCGACGAAGAACGCGGGATCGAATTCCCCGGCCGGCACTTCGAAGAGCTGCTTGGTCTTGGCGTGTTCAAAGACATTGCGGCCTCCATCGGCCGACCGGCCCTTGGCACGCAGCAGCCGTTTTCGCTCCAGCATGAGCGCGAGAAACTGGATCAGTCGCACCGTCTCGGCGTCCGGTTCATTGGCGGGGTCGGCCAGAGTGACGAACAGGTTCTCAGCCGTCATTTTCAGCGCCCGGTCCGGGTTCGTCTCCTTGAGGCGCGGCTTGAAGGCCTGCACCCAGCTGCAGACGAGGGTGCCCTCGACCGCCAGCTCGGCGACGCGGGTCTCGGCCACATCGTATCGCATAATCTCGAGACTGGCGTTCCGCACGAGGCGGCTGACCACCCGGTCGCCTTCCTGAAAAGCGTCCCCGGTCACGAAGCAGGCCACGTCCAGTGGCTGAAGATTCAAATCCATCGGCTTTCTTGTTTACTTCGCCACTGGGGGGAAGCTAGCAAATTCCCACCCGCGCATGAATGGACGTCTTATTGCTATCGGCGACATCCACGGATGCCACCAGGAGTTCGCCGACCTGCTCCAGTTGATCAAGCTGGAGCCGGGCGACCAACTCATCCTTTTGGGCGATCTAGTAAACCGCGGCCCGGACAGTCATCGCGTCGTGGAGCTCGCGCGGCAACACGGCGCCATCGCCCTGCTGGGCAACCACGAGCGGCGGCTGCTGGCGGCGCGCCGGAATCCCGACAAGGTCAAAGTTCGCGACAGCGAAAAGGCCACCTACTCCCAGCTCGATGATGCCGATTGGGCTTATCTGAACGCCATGCCACTCACCCATGAGGTCCCGGAACTCAATATGGTCTTCGTGCACGGCGGCTTCTTGCCCGACCGGTCTTGGCGCGAGCAAGGCGCGGACATCGTCACCGAAGTTCAAGTCATCGATCGTGATGGGCGGCCCTGCAAGCGCCGCGAGGCCCCCGAAGCCCTGCCGTGGGCGGATCACTGGACGGGCCCGCCGTTCGTCGTCTACGGCCACACGCCGCGCGACGATGTCTACAAATTGAAATGGTCCCTCTGCCTCGACACGGCCTGCGCCATGGGCGGACAGCTCACGGCCTTTATCCTGCCCGAACGACGCCTCGTGCAAGTCAAGGCCCGCCGCCGCTACTACCCTTGAGCCAGAAAGAAGATTTTACGAACGGCCTGCACATCCTCACCCTGCCCACATGCCGGACACGCCCCTGCTCAATGTCGAAGCGCTGAAGCGCTACACCGAGTCCGACCAAGGCCGGATCTTTAACAGCCTTTTGGTGGTGCGCCGGTTGACAACCAAGACCGCCAGCAACGGCAACGCCTTCCTCAGCGCAGAGCTTGGCGACCGCGGCGGTTCTTTTCTGTGCACCATTTTCGGCGACAGCCCGGCCTTCGAAACCCTGCGCACCGCCGGCGAGGGCGGTGTCGTGCGCTTCGAGGGAAAAGTCGAGTTTTACCAAGACCGTTTCTCGCCCCGTCCGCTGAAGGTCGCGGTCGTCACCGACGAAGAACTGGCCGCCACGCCGGAAGCCATTGAAAGCTTGGTCGAGGTCGCTCCCGAGAATTCCGCTGCGCTCTGGGATGAGTTCAACGGTTTCATTGACGCCTT
>JAPOIC010000089.1 GCA_029979145.1 Opitutaceae bacterium | reverse complement strand
GAGATGACGTGAGTTTACCTTGCCGTGTCGGATAAGCCGGGCAGTTTGCGGGGCGTGACTCAGGACAACGCGTTGCCGTATCACGACACCAAGCCGCAGGGCGCCGCGGATTTCTACTTCGCGATCAATGCGACCTTTCGCTTCATTCAGCGCCGGCTCGGCCGCGAAGCCTGGGTGCGCTACCTGGAGGAAATGGGCCGTGGTTATTATGGCGCGGTCAACGAGCGCTGGAAAGCGGGCGGACTGCCGGCCGTGGCAGCCTATTGGCGCGACTTCTTTGCGGCCGAGCCTGGGGCAGTGGCCGAGGTGCAGACGCTGCCGGATCGCGTTGAAGTGCACGTGCGCGAGTGTCCGATGATCAAGCACCTGAAGGCCGGCGGCCGTGAGGCGGCTCAAAATTTTTGCCAACATTGTTTCCATCTGGGACAGGCGCGGGCCGAGGCGGCTGGGTTGCAGATGCGGCTCTCCGGCGGCGACGGCGCGTGTTGGCACACCTTTGCCATGGCCGAGGTCAAGTTGCCGCCCCAAGACCTCGCGGCGATCAAGGAGGTGTCACCATGATCGGCTGCTACGACTTCTGCGGTCACTATGAGTGGACCTTTGGCTGGTTGGACCGCGTCGGCGGCCACGCCCTCGTGCTCGATTACTGGAACGAGGCCATCAATCACGACAGCCAGCGGCATGCGCGGGACCTGATCAACGCGGAGGGCATTGACGGCATGCTGAAATATTGGGGCCACACCCTTAATGAGGAATCGCCTGACCTGGGCTTTCACATCTCGCACCGTCCCGATGTGTTCCGAATCGATTTCCACGATTGCCCGTCGCGCGGCTTCCTATTGCGCAACGGCATCCACCACTACGCGGATTACTGCGACCACTGCATGGGCTGGACCGGCCCCATGCTGGCCGAGAGCGGATTTGTGATCGACCATGAGCACAACCACCAGGGCCAGTGCTGGTGGGAGATGCGGCCCGCCGAGGCCGCCGACGAACCCAATCCCGTGGGCGGGGTCGCCGGCGAGCACGACGTGCGGTGGCGGACGGATTGGCCGCGGGATCCTCAGGCTCTCCACCGTTTCCGCCGGGCCAACCATCCCGACGCCAAGCTTCCCTGAAGTTTCCCCAACCCCAAACCATGCCTGACGCCTCCATCAAAGGTCCGCTGTTTAACCAAGACAGCACGGATTTTTTCTACGCCCGCACGCCCGACCAGATGAGCGCGGCGGAAATCCACGCCTACATCGACCGCCTCGCCCGGGCCGGCATCGGCGCGTTTGTGTCCTGCGGCAACGCGATGAAAGCGAATTTCATCAGCGACGTGTGGGAATGTGAGTGGTCTGGCTACGATCCGGCCGGGCCGGACGATCAGCCGGTGCTGCGCCATTTGCCGAAGGCGTCCATTCCCGCGACGCGCAACCGGCTCGACGCGGTGAAGCGGCTCGCCGACCAAGGCGTGGATTTTCACCGCGAAGCGATGGCGCGTTGCCGGCATAACGGCGTCGGCGCGTGGATGACGGTGCGCATGAACGATGTGCACGGTTGCATGGACGAGGACGGCCCGTTGCTCAGCCAGTTTTTCCGCGAACAGCGCGCGGCGCGGCAGCTGCGCGCGATGCACCGCGACCGATACTGGATGGACCGCACGCTCGATTGGGAGCGTCCGGAGGTGCAGGAGCACTACTTCAAGTTCGTGTGCGAGGTGCTCAACCGCTACGACCTCGATGGCATCGAGCTGGATTGGATGCGCTTTGTCGTGCACTTCCGGCCGGGTCGCGAGCTCGAGGGCGGCAAGGCGCTCACAGCTTGGATTCGCCGCGTGCGCGCCGAATGCACGAAGTCCGCCGAGCGGCGCGGGCACCCGGTGCATCTGGGCGTCCGCGTGCCCACGCGACCGGAGGTGGCCCGGCGCATCGGCCTCGATGGTGTGGCCTGGGCGCGCGAAGGGATCATCGATCTGCTTACTGCCACGCCGTTCTGGGCCACGGTGGATTTCGATGTGCCCGTCGCCGAGTGGAAGCGACTCCTCGCTGGCACGAAGGTGCACTTCGCCGTCAGCGCGGAAGTGCGTTATCAACCCGCGCCGGAAGGCCCATGGAGCATGATTTCGCCCGGACTGTTGGGCGGGCTTGGCGCCACGATCCTGCACGGCGGCGCGGACTCGGTTTATTTGTTCAACATGTTTCCTGCCGGACACGGCCTCGACGAGCTCTGGGGCCCGGGCAACTTCGATGGGATTCTCGGCGCCTTGGGTTCGCTCGATCGCGTGGCCGCGCGCGAGCGGATTCATGCGATCACTTACCATGACGTGCGCGCGCCGGGCGAGCCACCAGGCAACGCCTTGCCGGCGACTGACCTGAAGTGGGACCAACCCTCGCCGGGTGGTTTCAGTTTCCGCATTCAGACCGGGCCAAAACCAGAGACCGGCCGCATCTGTGTGCTCACGATCGAGTGGGCTGAGCCAGTGCCGTCATCCGGTGCGGTCTGCACCTACCTGAATGCGCGAAAGCTCGAACTGGTTGATGCGACCAAGGGCGTTTGGCGTTACGCGGTGCCGGCGGAAATTCTCGAGGACGAAGCGCAGGTGATCGACATCGAGACTCCCGGTCGGGACACCGTGATCCGCGTCGAACTCCAGATCGCCGCCCGTCCATGATCCCGCCCAAGATTTATCCGCAATTTTCCGATTTGCCCCCCGCCGATCTGGCGCAAGCGAGTTGTAACATAATACGTTAAATTGCCGCGGGCCAGAAGCGGAAAGGTGGCGGGGGGATTGCATGGGCGTGGGTCACGCATGCCCGGCTGGTGGTTAGGGATTTAAACCGGCGCTATCGCTGGCGGCGGGGTCGCCGGAGAGGGCGGCGGCGAAGGTTTGGCCGCTGCCGGCGAGGCCGACCATTACGGCGCCGAAGTCGCTGCCGTGCGCGATGAGGCGTCCGCCTTTGGCGAAGACGTGTTTGATTTGCTCGGCGGTGCCGGCGGGGCGGCCCCAGGCGATGCCGTGCTTGGCGGCGGCGGCGGCCACTTTGTCCTCGGCGGCGAGGAGTTTGGGGTTGGTCCAGTCGATGCCGGTGCCGAGGCGCAGGGACAAATCACCGGGACCGATGAAGAGTCCATCCACGCCGGGGGTCGCGGCGATCGCGTCGACGTTGGCGACGGCCTCGGGCGTTTCGATTTGCAGGATGAGGAAGGTCTCGCGGTTGGCGTCCGCCGGGAAGGTGGCGGTGCCGTCGAGGTAGAAATTATTGTCGAGGCCCGCACCGTCCAAGCCGCGCTGGCCGAGCGGGGGGAACTTGGAAGCCGCGGCGAGGGCGGCGGCTTCGGCCGGCGTATTGACGAACGGAATCATCAGGCCGGTGGCACCGTCCTCAAGCAGGCGGTAGAGGTCGTTGGCATTGCGACTGCCGGTGCGCACGATGCAGTCGATGTTGGCGAGGTGATGCTGCTGGATCATTCGCTGCAGTTCGCGGCGATCCCAGGTGTTGTGCTCGGAGTCGAGCCAGATGGCGTCGTAACCGGCCCTCGCGGCGTGCGCCGGCATCATGTTCACCGGATAATACATGCACGCAATGCGCACGGCTTGGTTCTGTCGAAGGCGGGAGCGGATGAGGGAGGGGCGCATGGGAGGGTGTCGTCAAGCAAATGAATCTCGCCGGGGGATGCGAGGCTGTTCGCTTTCAGCGACTCAATTCCCGAGCAAGGCCTTGAGGTCGTCGAGCGAAAGTTTGGCACTGGCGGCGTCGCTGGCTTCGAATACGCCGGCGAGGAGGGCGCGCTTTTCGTCCTGCAGGGCGAGGACCTTTTCTTCCACCGTGCCGCTGCAGATGAGCTTGTAGCTGGTGACGGTGCGGGTCTGGCCGAGGCGGTGGGCGCGGTCGGTGGCTTGGGCTTCGACCGCAGGGTTCCACCATGGGTCAAGGTGGACGACGGTGTCGGCGCCGGTGAGGTTGAGGCCGGTGCCGCCGGCTTTGAGCGAGAGGAGAAAAATCGGAATGTCGGGCGAATCCTGAAATCGGTCGACCTCGCGCTGGCGATCGCGGGCCAACATCGAGCCGTCGAGGTAGCAGTGCGGCAGGCCGAGCGCGTCGAGCTCGGGTCGCAACAAGGCGAGGAGTGAAGTGAATTGCGAAAACACGAGCACGCGGTGGCCGTCGTCGACGGCCTCGGCCAGCAGTTCGCGCAGGACCTCGAGCTTGGCCGAAGCGTCCGCGGGAGTGTCCGGCGTGACCAGCCGCGGATCGCAGCAGATCTGGCGCAGACGGAGCAACTGCGTGAGCGTGGCCAAGCGCAGGCGTCCCTCGCTGGCGCCGCCGGCGGCGAGATCGAGGAGTTCGCGTTCGGAGCGCTCCTGCCACTCGCGATAGAGCGCGGCCTGGTCAGCAGTGGGCTCGCACCAGAGCACTTGCTCGATTTTCTCCGGTAACTCGGGGGCGACGGACTGCTTCGTGCGTCGCAGGATGTAGGGTGCGGTGCGACGGCGCAGGCGTTCGTCGTGCCAGGCGCGTTCCTCGCCGCGGGTGCCGGCGGGGAGCACATCGAGCAAACCCGGCATGAGAAAAGCGAAGAGCGAACGCAGATCGTCGAGCGAATTCTCGAGCGGCGTGCCGGTGAGAACGAAACGGGTGCGCGCCCGCAGGCTGCGTAGGGCGGTGGCATTCTGGGAGTGCCGGTTCTTGATGTGCTGGGCCTCGTCGGCGATGGCGGCGGTGAACTCCACGCCAGCGAAGACTTTCTTGTCCCGCGCCAGCGTGCCGTAGCTGGTGATGATCAGGTCGTGGCCGGCGAAAATGGACGCGTCGCGTAGCCGGCGGGTGCCGTGGTGGACCAGCACGTTTAGCTCCGGGGTGAAGCGCGCCGCCTCGCGCCGCCAGTTCTCCAACAACGACGCCGGGGCCACCACCAGGCGCGTGGTGGCGGCGTCGCGGGGCAGGGACGCAAGCAGCGCGAGCGCCTGCAGGGTTTTGCCGAGGCCCATTTCGTCGGCCAGGACGCCGCCGAGGCCTTGCTGGTGCAGATACCAGAGCCACGCGGCGCCGAGGCGCTGGTAAGGACGAAGCTGGGCGGCGAAGCCGGCGGGCATTGGGGCCGGGGGCAGGGTGGTGAGCTCGCGCAAGGCGCGGCTGCGCTCACTCCATTCGGTTCCGGGCTGAAAGTTTGGAGAAAGCTCGTCCAACACGGCCTGCACTTCCGGCACCCGGGCGCGGGATATCCGCAGGGAGGTGTGCGCGGCGGCTCCGGCCTGCGGCGTGGCCGCCAAGGCGCGCTGAGCGGCGGCGAGCTTGGTGAGTCGCTCTTGGTCGAAGAGATAGACCTTACCGCCGTGTTCGACGTAGCTGCGCCCGGTGGCCAGCGCCGCGCGAATCTCGGACTCGGGCGCGCCGCCCGCATCAAGGTCGAGATCGAGCACGAAGTCGGCTCCGCTCGGCCGCACGGCGGCTTGAACGCCGGAATCGCGTAGATGCGCGGTGCGTTGGGAAAAGTTGGACGTAAACTCCGCCCCGAGCGTTTCGCGCAGCCGGTGCCCGTGCTCGGCGAGCAGATTCAGGACCTTGTGGCGGTCGCGCAGCCACCATTTGCGGTTGGAAGGTTCCAGATTGAAGCCGTTGCCCTTGAGGAACTCCAACATGGAGCCGTAGCCCGGGTGTTCGCGGGAGGGCAGCGTGACGGCAAGGAAGTGTTCACTACCGTCGATCACGGCCGGGGAAACGTCAGGAGCGGCGGGGCGCCGGCGGGGTGGAGGAGCGGCAGTGGTGGCCTCGGCGGCGGCGGGTTCCTGGAGCAGCTCTGGGTGGGCCCACGGACCGACCCGCCCCTGCGCGACGAATAGCGGTTGTCCGGCGACGGCGGCGACGAGGTCGCGGAGCTGGGCTCGGCTGAGTTGGATAAATCTGGGTTGCTCCGCTGTGCCGGCCCACCGTTGCAACAGGGCCAAGGCGGGCAGCAGGGCCTTCGGCGGCGCTTGGGTCAGGTCCAATTCCACCCGCAGCGGCACAGCGTTGCGGCTGGCCGCGTCGCTCAAGTTGGGCGGGAGGTGAAACAGAAGCATGATTGCGGAGGCTCATCTTTCCGGGAATAAACCCGGTCGGAGCAACTCAGAACTGGAATGAACGACAGGGCCTTCAGTCAGCGGTGGACGCGCATTACGCGCCGCTCTACCGGTTTGCCCTGAGCCTGGCCCTCAATCAGGCGGATGCCGGCGACTTGGTGCAGCAGACGTTCTAAATCTGGGCTACGAAGGGCCAGGCGCTGCGGGAAGCGGCGAAAGCCAAGGCTTGGTTGTTCACCACGCTTTACCGCGCATTCCTGCGCGTGCGCCGGCGCGAAACCCGGGCCACCTCGCTGGAAGAACTGCCCCCCGGAGACCAAGACGTGCCGGCCGAGGAAATCGACCGGACGGTGCGGCTCGACGCGATGACCGTGATGGAGGCACTGCAAGGCGTGGATGAAGTGTTCCGCGCGCCCCTGACACTCTTTTACCTCGAGGAACTTTCCTACCAGGAAATCGCTGAGGCCCTGGACGTGCCGATCGGGACCGTGATGTCGCGGCTCTCGCGGGGCAAGGCCCAGCTGCGGGCCGAGTTGAACCAAGCCGGGAAGTCCGGCCGCAAGATCGTGCCTTTTGACGACGCCGAGGAGAACCAAGCGCCATGAACAACGACGAAGCCAAATTTGTCCTCCGGGCCTATCGCCCGAGCGGGCTGGATGCGGATGATCCGGCCTTCAGCGCGGCCCTCGTGCAGGCCCGCCACGATCCGCTCCTCTGCGAGTGGTTCCGCCGGGAACAAGCACTCGACATGGTCGTCGCCGCCAAGCTGCGCGAGATCGCACCCCCGGCCGATCTGCGCGAACAAATCATGGCGGGCGTGCGCATAAGCCGCCGCGCCCACCGGGTGCGCAGCCGCATGGCCGCCTGGGCGGGGATTGCCGCCGGCTTGGCCGTGGTGCTCGCCTTGGGCGATCTTTGGCAAGGGCGCCGCGTGGAGGCAGCGCAGCAGCGGCTGGCGGCCTTCACGGTCAATGACACCCGCCATGGTGATCATCATGCGGAGCAAGGGGCGTTGGTGCAGGATTTGCTCGCCCGACTCGGGCGTGCGGAGACGGCCTTGCCCGGTTCGTTGCCGATCGATTTGGCCGCCCTGAAGCGGGACGGATGCCGCACGGTGACATTTGCGGGTCGCGAAGCGATTGAGGTGTGTTTCAACCGCGATGGCACTTGGTATCACCTTTACGTGATGGAGCGCGGTTCGCTGCCGCGGCGATTCATCGGCCGCAGTCCGGCCACCCTGACGGAGGACGGCGCCGCCGTGGCCGTGTGGTCGGACGACCGTTTCGACTACGCCGTGGTCAGCCCGAAGGGGCAAACCGCGCTGGCGTTGCTCACCGCCTGAACGTGGGCGGGACCGGGATCATTCGCCGTCGAGGAAGCTCGACTGCTTGGGCTGCTTCGCGCGCAGGCGGGCGGCCACTTCCTCCGGCGTCGGATTTAGGTGGCGGGGAGGGCGGGTCGTCTTCTGGGCGACGGCAGTTTCGCGGTCGCTAACGATCCGGTCGCAGATGGCGTGGATGTGCAGCTGCAGCCAGCGGGCGGTGCTGCTGTTGGCGGTGTAGTCTGCCGGACCATAGCCGTGGATGCGGCCCGACTGCAGCAGGCGGTCGTTCTGGGCGAATTCGCCGCTGTGCTCGGGATTGTAAACCCCATAGGTACGGCCGCCGCCGCCCTTGACGACGGAAAAACTCGGAATGTCGCTCGGGCCGTCGGCGATGTAGATCATGTTCTGGAGCGGGATGCGGCGGTCCTCGGACTGCATCTTGGAGTTGACGTCGATCGCTGGGGTTT
>JAPOIC010000166.1 GCA_029979145.1 Opitutaceae bacterium | reverse complement strand
CGGCTTCCGGCGTCGCGGGCGCCCGCACGATCACCTACAGCAACTAAGCCTGATTTCGCTTACCTTTAGCTTGAAAGCCGTCCATGGAAATGGGCGGCTTTTTTCATCCCTGCGCGCATGACTTTGCTTAAAGACCGACGACTCTGGCTGCTGGGCCTTTTGGGAGTGGTGGCGTGGGCCGTGGGGCGCTGGGTTGTCCCGACCGACACTGCTTTTCACTGGGTCGTCAGAGGCGGGTATTGGGTGATGCTGGCCGCCTTTTTGCTGGCGGTGCGCGCGGTCTGGCGGGTGGCCCGGTCGGCCTGGACCGAGTGGCGGCCGGACCGGACGGATGCCTGGGCGGTCGTGCTGGTGCTGGCCGTGGCGGGTTTCTGGCAGGCGCACGAGGAACGCGGATTCAAGATCCTCTCCGACGAGGTCCTGCTCCTCGGCACCTCGATGAACCTGCATTACACGCGGGAGCCGACCTACCCGATCCGCGCGACGGATGTGCAGGGGCCGTTTCAGGTGCTGCAAAGCGTCTTGGACAAGCGTCCGTTCTTTTTCCCCTTCGTGGTCGGCCTTGTGCACGACCTGACCGGCTACCGGCCGACCAATCCATTTTACGTCAACCTGGTCCTGAGCGCCGGGTTTCTCGCGTTGGTTTACCTCGTTGGTCGCAAGCTGGGCGGCCACCCGTGGGCGGGTGCATTGGGCGTGCTCTTGTTTGCGGGCCTGCCACTGATGGCGCAGCAGGCCGCGGGCGGGGGGTTCGACTTGTTGAACCTCACGATGCTCGCCGCGGTGTTCTGGCTGGGGCTGCGCTATGCGGAAAAACCGGACGAACCCGGTGCCGAAGCGCTGATCCTGACCACTGTGCTGCTGGCGCAGACCCGTTATGAATCCGCGCTGATGATCCTGCCGGTGGCGGGTTTGGTGTTATGGGGCTGGCACCGCGCGGGGCGGGCGCTGTTTCCCGCCACGCTGTGGC
Organism: Opitutaceae bacterium; assembly: GCA_029979145.1. GTDB lineage: Bacteria > Verrucomicrobiota > Verrucomicrobiia > Opitutales > Opitutaceae > Cephaloticoccus. The sequence goes on along the minus strand of JAPOIC010000166.1, from coordinate 4,223 downwards.
TCACGCCGCTGCTGTTGTTGCCCTATGTGCTGCAAAACCGCCGCTTTGCCACCGATGACAGCCTGTGGGAACTGGCCGGGCAGGGGGGCGGGGCGACGGCGCCCTTTGCGTTGCACTACCTGCCAGACAATCTCGGCCACGCGCTGGCGTTTTTCTTCGATACCTCGGGCTTTCAACCCAACTCGCCGTGGTTCGCGGCGGCGGGCCTCGTGGCGCTCCCCTTGTTTGGGCTTTGGATCACGCGGGTTTTGCGCGACGCCAATCAGCGCCGGCCGGCGGATGCGGCGGTCGTGGCCTTGGGCCTCGGCCTGTTGGCGCTCAACTCGCTCTACATGGTGTATTTTTGGGGCCAGTTTGATCACCCGGTGATTCGCCGGCTCAGCCTTCCGCTGCATCTCCTGATGGCGGTGGCCGTGATTCTCGTGCTGGCGCGTTGGGTGCGCTGGCCGAGCAAATGGCTCGCGGCGGCGGGCGTGACGGTGCTCGCGCTGCTGGTGCAGGGCCTGCCGGTGATGGCCAAGCGCGCCTACGAGAAGGAATACCTCCCCGGCGTCGAGATGGCGTGGCGCCAGGAGTTCATCGCGCATCATCCGGAGAAGGCGTTTTTGTTCGTCGATCAGGACTCGATTTTCTGGATCACGCAGCGCATCCCCGCCACGCCGGTGAAGCAGGCGCAGCTGCGGAAGGAGGGCCTCGCCTGGCACCTGCGCAACCACAGTTTTTCGGGGATGTATGCGTTTCAGCGTTATCAGGTGGACGACGAGACCGGTGCGTTGACGCTGGATCCGGCCGACGACCTTGGGCCCGGCTTCAAACTGGAGCCCGTGTGGGAAACCCGTCTTGCCTCCCTGCGGCTCGGCCGCATCAGCCGGATCACCGCGATCACGACCGATGACGGCACGGAGACCGCCGACCCCGGGTTCGTGTCCGCGACACCGGCCGAGACCCGCACGCCGGAGCAGGTGGAGCAGGCGAAAGCGGCCTACCTCGAGAACTGGTTCAAGCAGTTGCCCTGAAATGAATCCCGCCCCGGACTTCGTTGCCCCGCGGACGGGTCCCTTGCGGCTCGTGCTGTTCGGCGTGACGGCGCTGGTGGCGGTGGCCTTTGGGTTTCTCGTTCCCACCGTCGAACAGGCGCGCATGTGGGTCCAGACCTATGGCTATTACACCATGGTGTTCACGGTGGCGTGGGCGGTGGTGGCGGCGGTGCGATCCGCGCGCGACTGGCGGCATGACCTGCCGGCCACCACCCGGCGCGATCGCTGGGAATTGGCGGCGGCGATCGGCGGGCTGACGCTCGTGGCGGTTTTGACCGTGCCTTACACCTACAAAGTCTTGTTCGACGAATTCGTGCTGCAATCCACCGCGTGGTGCCTGCATGAGGCGCGGGAAGTCGGCGCCATCGTGCGCGGCTACGAGGTCGACGGCGTGTTCTCCACGTTCCAGCACTACCTCGACAAGCGTCCCTTCTTCTTCGCGTTTGTCGTGTCGCTGCTGCACGATCTGACGGGTTACCGCGAGGCCAACATGTTTGCGCTGAACACGGCGCTGATGCCGGTGATTCTTGCGCTGCTCTACGTGCTCGCGCGCCGGGTGGCGTCGCATCGCGCCGCGCTTGCGGCCGTGTGCGGGCTCGGGGCGTTTGCGCTGCTCGCGCACAACGCCACCGGCTCCGGCATGGAGATGCTCAACCTTGCCATGCTGCTCCTCGTCATGCTGCTCGCGTGCCGCTACCTCGCCGCGCCCGATGAGCCGCGCTTGATTTTGCTGATCCTTGGCACCGTGCTCCTCGCGCAGTCGCGCTACGAGTCCGGGCTCTACGTGTTGCCTGCGGCGGTGGTGGTGCTCGAAGGCTGGCGCCGCGCCGGCCGGTTGATCCTCCCGGCGGCGGCGGTGCTGGCGCCGGCGCTGCTGATTCCCTACGCGCTGCACAACACCTACCTGAGCGGCACCCCGATCTTGTGGGAGTTGCGCGAAGGCGAGAGCGCGCGCTTCGGTCCGGACTATTTTGCCAACAACCTCGGGCATGCGTGGACCTTCTTCACCAGTGTCTCCGGCCGCTACCTTAACTCCTGGTGGCTTACGTTGGCGGGGTTTCCCGCGTTGCTGGTCGCGGGCGTGGCCGCGCTGCGGAGTTTGAAACGCTGGCGCATGGCGTCGGCCACCCACGTGGCGGTGGTCATTTTTGGAGCGGCGATTGCGGCCAACCTGGGGCTGCTGATGTTCTACTACTGGGGCGGGCTGGACGATCCGATCGTGTCGCGCCTAAGCCTGCCGTTCTGTGCCTTGCTCACGCTGGCCATCGCGTGGTGTTGCGGGCTGGTGCGGCCGGAGTGGCGCCCTACCGCGGCGAAGTGGGCGATCGCCGGGGCGCTGCTGGCCTACCTGACCTCTGGCCTGCGCGCCAATGCGTCGTTTTGGGCGATGAACTTGCAGGCCACGGAAATCGCTTGGGAAGTCGACACCGTGCAGCGCCTGTCGCCGGAATCCCGCCTCGTCATCACGAACAAGTCGGCGCTCATCTGGCTCAACCATCAGATTCCCTCGATTCAGGTCGTGCGGGCACGGATGCGGGGCGAGGCGTTGCAGTTCCACCTCGATCAGCACACGTTCGAGGAAGTGTGGGTGACGCAGAAATTCCGGCCGAGTGGCGCCGAGGGAAATTATCAATTGGATCCCGAGGATCGGCTGCCGGACACCTTCGTGCTGGAGCCGATACGCGAGCGACGCTTCGGCACCTCGATCACGCGCATCAGCCGGCTGGTGCGCATCAATCCGGCGCCCCCCGCCGGTGCTTCCGTGCAGGCCGCGCGACCAGCGCCAGATCGCAATCAGTAGCGCCACGCCCAGCAGCGTGATCATGGCCCGGCCGGCGAAGAGCAGATTATCGGGGTCGTGGCCGGAGCGGAAAAAGAGTTCGCGGCCATACCACCAGACGTCGGCAGTGGCACTGGCGGTCGAGTTCTCCTCCTTCGGATCCGTGCCGGATAGCATCAACGGCAGGGCGGCGAGGCGTTGCGGGAGATTGCCGTTTTCCGGCTGAAACCGGTAGTCGTCGTGCACCCAATACTGCCAGCCGGCCGTCAGGTGCGCGGGCTCGTCGAAGGTCACGCCGATCCGGGTCGAGGCGCCCAGCGCCATCCACGCGAAGAGGACCAGCAGGCACGGCGGGGCGAGGCGTCGCAGGAGCAACATTGACGTGGACAGCCTTTCCCGTCGGCGCATGGTTCGTCAACACACTCGACCATGGACGCCGCCGAATACGCCAATCTCGCCCGCGTGGAGGAACGCCACTGGTATTACGCCGGCAAACGCGAGCTGGTGCGGCGCTGGCTGCGTCGAGCGGGTCCGCCGAAAAAAGACGACGTGTTGCTCGACTGCGGCGCAGGCACGGGCCGGTTCGCGCAGGACATGCAGCAGGACTGCCGCGTGCTCGTGCTTGATGACCACGAGGAGTCGCTGGAACTGTTGCGGGAGAAGTTTTCCCTGGAGCAGGTAATCGCGCTGACCGGCGGTGACGTGCCGTTGCCGGATCAATCGGTCGACTACCTCACCGCGCTCGACGTCCTTGAGCACATTGAGCACGACGCCGCGGCGGTGCGCGGGTTTCACCGGCTGTTGAAACCCGGCGGGGTGGCGGTCGTGACCGTGCCGGCGTCGATGGCGCTGTGGAGCGACTGGGATGTGTCGCTGCACCATTTCCGCCGTTACGCACGGCCGGGATTGAAGGCAATATTCCCGGCGGAACAGTGGGACCTCGTCTACGTCAACTACACCAACATCGTGGCGTTTCCCGTCGCGTGGGTGCTGCGGAAGCTGCGGCGGCAGCGGCCGGCGGGCGACACGACCGGACGCATGGAGGACAAGATTCCGCCGGCAGGGCTGAACGGTCTGCTGCGCTGGCTCTTTGTGAGCCTCGCGTTCTGGCGCGTGCCGTTTCCGTTTGGCCTGAGCCTTGTGCTCGTGGCGCGGCGCCGTTGAGCGGCGTCACTTGTCGAAGAGCAGGGCGTCGAGTTTGCGCCCGTCGCGATTCAGCAGCACGACTTCGAGGATATCCGGGTCCGGCAAGCGTGCGCGATCGACGGGCAGGCGGAGTCGGGTGATGCCCGAGAGGGCGGGTGGCGCGGTCACGGCAATGCTACCGGCGGAGGCAGCTTTGTCGTCCTGCAGGGGCGTGGCGGTCCAGTTCCCTTCCGGCGTGGGGGTGAAGCGGGCGACGGTGG
>JAPOIC010000304.1 GCA_029979145.1 Opitutaceae bacterium | reverse complement strand
GGTCGTTGGCCGCCGTGAAACCGATGCCGTTTTGCAGGATGCCGTCCATCTGCAGGTCGATCGCGGCGGCGCCGTTGGCCACGTTGAAGGTGAAGCCGTTGGCCGACATGCCGAAGTTGAGTTCGTCGATGAGCGCGGTCTGGGACGAAGCGACGGTGGTGACGCCGCTGACGACGGTCAGTAGGGGGTTGTAGGTCGAGAGGTAACCCGAGGAGCCGCCGGATCGATGTGGTCAAAATCCTTGCGCAAAACCCGCCGCGAAAGGTCCGCCAAGCTGCCGGCCAGCTCCACGCCGGTGGGTCCAGCGCCGACGATCACCATCGTCATGAGCTCGGCCTTGCGCTGCGGATCCGGCTCCGTCTCCGCCTGCTCGAAGGCCGTGAGGATGCGACGCCGAATGCGCAAGGCGTCATCCAGCGACTTGAGCCCCGGCGCCTGCGCCTCCCAGTGCGGATTCGCGTAGTAACTCGTGACGCTGCCCGCCGCGACCACGAGGTAGTCGTAATCCGCGTGCCCGCGCGAGTGCGTCACGCGTTTCGCCGCGGGGTCGATGTCGGTCACCTCGGCCATGAGGACGTCGAGATTAGGCCGGTCGCCAAAAATCGCGCGAATGGGCTGCGCGATATCGACCGCCGACAATGCCGCCGTCGCCACCTGATAAAGCAGCGGTTGAAACAGGTGGTGATTCTGCCGATCGATCAGCGTGATCTGCGCCTCATCCGGCGGGATCGACATCACGACATGCACACCGGCGAAACCTCCGCCGACCACGACCACGCGCGGCAACCCGTTTCCAGCATTCCGGTTCATGACCTGCAGCGTGGGGAGGAACCGGTGCATGGCAAACCACCTCGGGAAATTGACTGTTCAACTTGGCGGCGAAACCATACCCCAGACCTTCCCATGAAACGCCCGACCAACATCCAGCTCATCGGCACCGAGCTCGCCATCCGGTGGGACGACGATTCCGAGAGCTATTTCGCGTGCGACCAACTCCGCGCGGCTTCGCCCAGCGCCGAGACGCAGGGCGAGCGCGACATCCTCGGCCAGACCCACGGCGGCACGCCGAACCGGGAGTTTTCGGGCGTGATGGTCACAGGCTGGCAGTTGGTCGGCAACTACGCCGTGCGGTTCGACTTCAGCGACGGTCACCGCACGGGGCTTTATTCGTTCGACTACCTGCAGTCCCTCGCCGCAAAAGAATAACCCGCCATGAGCACCTACGTCTTCCCCGCCCGCACCACGTCCGCCGAGATCGAGCTTGGCACCCTGCTGCAGCCGAAGTTCGGCCCCGACGGCCTGATTCCCTGCATCACTTCGGATCACGTGACCAATGAGGTGCTGATGTTCGCGTTCATGAACGCCGAGTCGTTCGCCCACACCCTGCGCACGGGGAAGGCCACCTACTGGAGCCGTTCGCGCAACAAGCTTTGGACCAAGGGCGAGGAGTCCGGCAACGTGCAGCTCGTCAAGGCGGTCCTGACCGACTGCGACCAAGACGTCATCCAACTGAAAGTGGAAAACGTCGGCGGCGTCGCCTGCCACAACGGCTACAAGTCTTGCTTTTACCGCCAACTCGCCGCCGGCGCGAATCCCGACGACGAGTCGTCTCTCAAGCTCGAGTTCGCCGCGCGCCGCGTCGTCGACCCGGCTTCGCTCTACAAAAAATGATTCGGTAAAGCCGCGGTCTGCGCGGGCGCTTCTCGTTCATGATCGCTCCAGCGCCCGCAGGGCGGCGATGCGCTCTTTGTTCTTCGCCAGCTGGCTTTGGGCATCCTGGATAACTTGCGGCTTCTTTTCCACCACATCGTCAGGCCCCGCGGACCCGATTATCCGTAAAACGTCGTCCTGCTGGCGGCTGATAAACCGGATCAACTGCTCATTCGCCATCCCGTAG
>JAPOIC010000233.1 GCA_029979145.1 Opitutaceae bacterium | reverse complement strand
GGCCGCCGGGGGGCGACAAAAACAAGCGCGCGCAAAACGTCGTCGACTACGACGACCTCCTTGAGCTCTGGCTGCGCCTGCTGAACGAGGCGCCCGAGGTCGGCGAATATTTCGGCCAGCGTTTCCGCCACCTCCTCGTCGACGAATACCAGGATACCAACACCCTGCAGGCCCAGATCGTCGACAAGCTCGCCCCGCACCACCGCATCATGGCCGTTGGCGACGACGCCCAGTGCATCTACTCGTGGCGTGGCGCGGACTTTGAGAACATCATGACCTTCGAGCACCGGCACCCGGGCACGGTCCTCCACCGGATCGAAACGAACTACCGCTCGACGCCGGAGATCCTCGCCCTCGCCAACGCCGTGCTCCTCGCCCAGCCCAAGGGCCGCCACTTTGACAAAGAACTGCGCGCCTCCCGCGGGCACATGCAGAAGCCCTACGTCGTGCAGACGATGGACGACCGCGAGCAGGCCGAGTTTATCCTCAAGCGCGTGCGCGCATTGATCGAGGACGAAGGCGTGTCCGCCAGCGAAGTCGCCATCCTCTACCGCTCGCACTTCCTCGCGCTCGAGGTGCAGCTCGCCCTTTCCCGCGCCGGCATCCCCTACCAGATTACCAGCGGCGTGAAGTTCTTCGAGCGCCAGCACATCAAGGACCTCGTCGCGCTCCTGCGCTTCGTCTACAACCCGTCCGACACCCAGGCTTGGCAGCGCGTCGCCGTGCTCCTGCCGAAGGTCGGCGAGAAAGGCGCGCAAAAGATCCACGCCGCCGCCCTCGAGCATGCCTCAATGATGCGGCAGAATTTCATCGACGCCCTCGCCACCGACGACGTGAAGAGCAAGGTCGCCAAGGACGCGCGCGGCGACTGGGACAACTTCTGCGCTTCGCTCGCCCAAGTCGCGTCCGCCATGGAATCCGGCCCGCCGTCGGGCGCCGTGGAGACCGCCATCGACGGCTGGTATGGCGACTACCTGAAGGGTGCCTTCGCCGACTACCTGGACCGGCTGGAAGAATTGAAGGCCCTGATCGGCTTCGCCGCCCGCTTCGAACAGATGCAGGACCTGCTCGCTCAGATCGTGCTGCTCAACAGCGAGACCTCCGACCGCCAGGTCGACCCCGAGGCCGAGGCCGTCCGGCTCACCACCGTGCACCAAGCCAAGGGCCTGGAATACGACGTCGTTTTCCTCGTCGGGCTAGCCGACGGCCAGTTCCCTGGCCGCCGCTCCATTGAGGCCGGCGACGTCGAGGAGGAGCGCCGGTTGTTTTACGTCGCCGTCACCCGCGCCAAGAACGAGCTCTACCTCTGCTACCCCAAGGTCGCCACGCGCGGCGGTCCCGGCGGCATGCTCCTGACCCCCAGCCGCTTCCTGCTCGAAATCCCCTCCGACCTCTACGACCCCCTCCGGATCAAGCGCAGCTTCGGCTGGTAACCGGGTCGGAAAAACCCGGCCGGGGCACTTTGCCCTTCCCAAGTGTGGTATGTTACGGCTGAAATCCAGCTTCGCTCATGTCCACTTCCGTCGAAAACGTCGTCATTATCGGGACCGGATGCGCCGGCCTGACCGCCGCCATCTACACCGCCCGCGCCAGCCTGAATCCGCTCGTCCTAGAAGGCCCGCTGCCCGGTGGCCAGCTCACGACCACGAGCGAAGTGGAGAACTTCCCCGGCTTCCCCGAGGGTGTCGACGGCTTCCAGCTGACCCAGAACATGCGCGAGCAGGCCACCCGGTTCGGCACGCGATTTGAGCAGGCCTTGGTCACGTCGGTGGACTTCACTGTCATGCCGCGCAAGCTCCAGCTGGGCGACCGCACCCTTCTCGCCAAGACGGTCATCATCGCCACCGGCGCGTCCCCGCGCATGACCGGGATCCCGGGCGAAAAGGAACTCTACGGCGGCAAGGGCGTGACCACCTGCGCGACCTGCGACGGCGCGTTTTACCGCAAGATGGAGGTCGCCGTGATCGGCGGCGGCGACAGTGCCGCCGAGGAAGCCCTTTTCCTCACCCGCTTCGCCAGCAAGGTTTACCTCGTGCACCGTCGCGACGAGCTCCGCGCCTCCAAGATCATGGCCGACCGCGCCACCTCGCATGAAAAGATCGAGCTGGTCTGGGATTCCGTGCCCGTCGAGGTGCAGGGCGTCGCCGAGGGTGCCGTCAGCGGCCTCAAGGTGCACAACGTCAAGACCGGCGAGGACCGCGTCCTGCCGGTGAAAGGCATCTTTGTCGCCATCGGCCACATCCCGAACAGCAAAGCGTTCACCCCCGCGCTGGAGGTCGACGAGAACGGCTACTTCAAGGCCCAACCCGGCTCTCAGGTCCGCACCAACGTGCCCGGCGTCTACGTCGCCGGCGATTGCTCCGACCACGTTTACCGCCAGGCCATCACCGCCGCCGGCATGGGCTGCCAGGCCGCCATCGAGGCGGAGCGCTGGCTCGCCGAGCACGAGGGCTGAACCGGGCCCAACCTTTCGCGGCGGGATCACCAGATTCCGCCTTTTTAATGCCCCGAAACCGGGCGAAAAAAAACGCCGCTCGAAAGAGCGGCGTGAAAAGTCAGGCGCGGCCGACCATTATTTCAGCTCGGCGTCGTGGAATTCCTGCCAGCTGTCGAGGTCGTTGCGGTGCCCGGCATCCTTCGGCGCGGAGGCATCATCCGGCAGGCCGTTGTTGGCGAGGATGCCCTGACGCGTCTCGTCGTCGTGGATGTAGCCCAGCACCGCCGCGTTGTGCGCGTCGATGGAGGCCTTATCCAGTTTCGCACCCGGCTGCGCCTTGACCCACGCCTCGAACTGCGGGTAGGTGGGCTTCTTGGCCTTGATGAAGGCAACCACTGGATCGGCCGACAGGCCCAGCGCATTGATCGTCATCATGTCGTAGCCCCGGCCCACACCGGGATAACGCGAATCAAGCTTGCCGCTGCATTCCAGCGAAACCTTGAGCCAAAGACGCGGGAGATGGAGCACGCCGAGCGGACCGGCGGTGCCGGAGCTGATGAGGGGGATAAACGTTGCCATACCAGTAGTTCAGGGGGTTGAGGTTGATGACAGCCTCCGGGCGGCGGCCCAATGGCAAAGTCTCGGTCGGTCAATCTGGTCATAATTCGGTGACAATTACCTTGGCGCTATTCGGCGTGATTGCTTCGCTGACCGGCCATGTCCTCCCCTGCTCCCGCTTGGGGCCGCTACGAGCGGCTCATGCCCGCCGAGATCGAACAGATTCACTCGACCCACCCGGTCGCCTACCTGCCTTGGGGCGCCCTCGAGTATCACGGCAAGCACGCCGCGGTCGGGCTGGACGGACTGAAGGCCCACGGCCTCTGTGTGGGGCTCGCCCAAGCCGCGGGCGGACTCGTCCTGCCGCCGATCTACGTCGCCGCCAACACCATCAAGTTTGCGCCCGGCCTCGAACACAAACGGCACTCGCT
>JAPOIC010000097.1 GCA_029979145.1 Opitutaceae bacterium | reverse complement strand
GGAGAAACTCAGAAGCCATGAAGGTCTGTTTCGTGGTTTCCTAGCTTCAGAATTCGATTCCTTAGCAGCAGACCTCAGCTTCCGCCGGCCCACTTGAAAAGCGTGGTGGTGTAAGGCGGCAACGTAATCACCAGTGACTGCGGGTGGCCGTCGGCGGGCACCGGTTCAGTGTGCCGGGCGCCGTCATTGCCGAGCCCGCTGCCACCGTAGAATTCGCTATTGGTGTTGATCACCTCGTGCCAGAGCCCGGAGCGAGGCACGCCCACGCGATACTTTTTCCGCACCACCGGCGTGAAGTGCCCGACCACGGCGAAGGCGCTGCCGGAATCGCGGCCTTGTCGCAGGTAAGCGACCACACTGGCTTCGTTGTCGTAGCAGGCGAGCCACTGGAAACCCTGCGCGTCGAGGTCATTGGCGCCCAGTGCCGGCTCGGCGACGTAAAGGTGATTCAGGTCCTTCACGAGCCGGCGCACGCCTTCGTGGTCCGGATATTGGCAAAGGTGCCAGTCCAGACTGCGCTGGTAGTCCCACTCGTGCGACTGCGCGAACTCGCCGCCCATGAACAGCAGCTTCTTGCCCGGCCACGCCCACATGTGCGCGTAGAGCGCCCGGAGATTTGCGGCCTTTTCCGGGATGTGCCACGCGCCCATCTTAAACAAGAGCGAGGCCTTCCCATGCACGACCTCGTCGTGGGAAAAAACGGTGACAAAATTCTCGGCGTATTGGTAGAGCATGCCGAACGTCAGGTCGTTCTGATGCCATTTGCGGTGCACCGACTCCTTGCTGAAATAGCTCAGCGTATCGTGCATCCAGCCCATGTTCCACTTGTAGTCGAAGCCGAGACCGCCGGTCGCAGTGGGCCGGCTGACCCCCGCAAATGAGGTCGACTCTTCCGCGATCGTCACGACGCCCGGATGGTAGTGGTGCACCAGGTCATTGGTGTGACGCAGGAAATCGATCGCCTCCAAATTTTCGCGGCCGCCGTGTTGGTTGGGGATCCATTCGCCGGCCTTGCGCGAGTAATCGAGGTAAAGCATCGAGGCCACGGCGTCCACCCGCAGGCCGTCGATGTGGTAGCGATCCAACCAAGCCAGCGCATTGGCGACGAGGAAGCAGCGCACTTCGTTGCGGCCGTAGTTAAAGATCAGCGTGCCCCAATCCATGTGCGCCCCCTTGCGCGGATCCGAGTGCTCGTAGAGGTGCGTGCCGTCGAACTCGGCCAGCGCAAACGCATCGCGGGGAAAATGCGCCGGCACCCAATCGAGAATCACGCCGATGCCGCGTTGATGCAGATGATCCACGAACCACGCAAAATCCTCCGGGGGGCCAAAACGCTGCGTGGGTGCATAAAAGCCCGTGACTTGATAGCCCCACGATCCGTCGAACGGATGCTCTGCGACGGGCATGATTTCGATGTGGGTGAACCCCATCTCCACCGCGTAATCCGCCAACTGCGGCGCCAGCTCCCGATACGTCAGCAGTCGCGCGGGGTTTTCCGGATCGCGGCGCCAGGAACCCAGGTGCACCTCGTAAATCGACATTGGCCGATCGAGCTGGCCGGCGGCGGCGGCCCGATGTTCCAGCCAACCGGCGTCGCCCCAAGTGTGCTTGCGCGGGTCGCAGACTATGGCGGCGTTGTTGGGCGGCGCCTCGAAATAGGTGCCATAGGGGTCGGTCTTCACCCGCGTCCCGCCCTGCTGGTCCCGGATTTGGAACTTGTAGAGCTCCCCTTCCCCCAAGCCGGGCACAAACAACTCCCAGACCCCGGACCGGCCCAGCGAACGCATGGGATGATACCGGCCGTCCCAGCCGTTGAAATTCCCAACCAGCGAGACTTGCGAGGCACTCGGCGCCCAAACCGCAAAGCCCACGCCCGCCACGCCCTCAATTACGCGCAGGTGCGCCCCCAGTTTTTCGTAAATCCGGTGCTCATTGCCCTCGTTGAACAAATACAGGTCCTGCTCTCCGAGGGTGGGCAAAAACGAATACGGGTCGCGGGTCACCCGCGTTTCGCCCCGGTAATTCGTGATATGCAGTTCGTAGGGGAAATGTTTCCGCCGGCGGGCCAGGACGGCTTCAAAAAAGCCCTCCGGGGCCAGTCGCTCCATCGGCCACGACTCGCCCTTTATCGGATCCACCACGGTGCAAGCGGCCGCATCCCCCAGGAAAGCGCGCACGACCAACGCCCGCTGGCGCTGCCATGTGCAGCCATGCATGCCCAATACCGCGTGGGGCGCGGCGTGCCTGGCATTGATCAGGAGGTCGAGTTCGGTGGCGGGGACGAGCATGAAAGAGCTAGGAAGTGAGCCGCGGGTGCGCTTCTAGCCCGCCAAAACTGACCGAAAGGTCAACCCATGGCTGCGCCCGCGACTAGCGGAATCCATGCCATTGCCCGGTCGAACCGAGCTTGCTTGCCCCGTGCGCCCGGCCTTTGCTCCGCACCGTGATCCGCCGTTGCTGCCTGATTTTTGCCCTGTTTGCCCTACCCGCCCTGCGGGCGCAGGTGCCCGCGGCGGCCGAGTCCGACCAGACCACCTTCGATCAGGCCAACAATGCCGTGATTCTCTCCGGCAATGCCCGCCTTGGCGACGGGCGAACCCTGCTGCAGGCCGACGAAATCCGATACACCTACGCGTCTGGCGAAGCCGTCGCCACCGGCCACGTCAACCTCACGCGCGGGTCCGAGCGCATCCTCGCCGAACGACTGACCTATAATCGCAACACCCGCACTTTCACGGCCGACCACGTTCGGCTCGGACGTTTTCCCTACTATGTCTCCGGACGCCGTGCCGAGGGCACAGCCACAGAAATTACGGTTTACGACGCCATCCTGAGCGTGCGGGAGCCGGGCCCTTGGCAACCTACCGTGATTGCCGATCCTCTCACCTATGTGCGCGGCGAAGAACTGGTCGCGACCAACGCGCGGATCGGCGTCGGCCGAGCTCAACCGTTCGTCGTCCCCAAGTTCACCTACAAGCTAAACCTCCCCCTCGTCTCCTACCTCTCCTTCTCCGCCGGCTATCGCTCCTCGCTTGGTGCGTTCGTCGAATCCGGCGCGAACGTGCCGTTCGGTCCTGAAACGAAGGTCGGAGCCGCCCTTGGCGCCTATTCACAGCGCGGCTTCATGGTCGGCCCCACCGCTCACTACGAGCACGCCCGCGACAGCCGTGAAGTGTCCGGCGACCTGAAGTCGGGATTCATCAACGACCACGGAGAAAAGCTCACCGACGTCATCGGCCGGCCCGTGCCGGAGAACCGGGGCTATCTGCAATGGTGGCACGCGCAGGACCTGACCCCGCGTCTCCGGCTCACCGGCCAGCTGAACCACTGGTCGGACTCTGAGATTCTGCGGGACTTCCGACCCGACGAATTTTTCGGAGTTCAGGAGCCCGACAATTACCTGCAGGCCGTCCATGCCGCGGACCGGTATTTCGTCACGCTTTTCAGCCGCTTCCGGCCCAACGATTTTCAGCCTGTGCAGGAACGCCTGCCGGAAGTGCAATTCGATCTCCCGACCACGGCCATCGGCGGTGGACTTAATGCCCGGGTTTCCGTCGGTGCCGCCGCCCTGCGCGAGGAGCCCCCGGGTGGCGGCATCGCCGTGCGCAGCGACCGGCTCGACGCCTACGCCGCCCTCACCCACCCGTTTGCCCGTGAGGATTGGTTCAGCTTTACACCAATCATCGGCGCCCGCGCCACCCACTACACTCGCGCCAGCGGCGGGCGCGACACCTACACCCGGGTGCTGGGCGAATTCGGCTTCGACGCCGAATTGCGCGCGGCCAAGACTTGGGACTACCAAAATCCGGTTTGGAATATCGACGGTATCCGCCATCTCCTCACGCCGGTGGTGTCCTACCGCTACGTGCCTGCCGCCGAAAAGGGACGTGCGTGGATCCCGGCGATCGATGAGCAGACGTTCGGCACCTACCTGCCGGTGATCGGCCTGGGCGACCTCCGCAACGTCGACGACTTGGATCCGCATCATATCCTTCGCGTTGGCCTCAACAATACCTGGCAAACCCGGGACGCCACATACGGCTCGCGCGACCTCTTGGTGTTCAATCTCGCGAACGATTTCCGCTTTGATCGCCTCGCCGGCCAGCGACGCAGCTCGGACTTGCACGCTTTTCTCGCCTTCACCCCGTCACCGTGGCTGCAGTTCGACTTTTATCAGCGCACCACGGTGAGCGACCTGACGTTGCAGGAATTCAACACCGGCCTGACCATCCGCGACGGCGATGCCTGGACCCTGCGTTTTTCCAGCCACTTCCTGCGCCAGGATATCGACGAGTATGTCCTCGCCTATGAGCAGCGCATCAACGAGTCGCTCGCCCTATTGACCAAGCTGCACTACGACACGCGCCGGAAGCGCTTCAACGACCAGGCCTTCGGACTGCGCCAAAACCTGGGCAACACCTGGGACGTCCGCTACTACGTGTCTGTCTACGATGGCCCGCGGCGGGAGAGCAATTTCGGCTTCAACATCGCCGTCGAAGCGCTCGGGTTCTGAGGCCCGGTCTAGACCGACTACTCCATCTGTCGCGTTTCGCGCTCGATTTCATCGGCCCGGATAAGGCCGTGGGCGCTCGACTTGCCGGTGACCTTCACCACCAGCTTGTCCATCAGGACATAGAAGATCGGGATCGTGAACAACGTGAGGAACGTCGCGATGGTGAGTCCGCCCACAATCACGAGGCCCATCGGGTTGCGCGTCTCCGCGCCCGGACCACTCGCCAGCATCAGGGGCACCGCGCCAAAAATGGTTGAGATCGCAGTCATCAAAATCGGACGGAATCGCAGCGTGGCTGCCTCGAAGGCCGCTTGGGCGGCGTCCCGACCACTGATGCGCAGCTGGTTCGCAAACTCCACGATCAAGATGCCGTTTTTCGCCACCAAGCCGATCAGCATGATCAGCCCGAACCGCGAAAACAGATTGTCTGTCAGGCCCGGCCCCCACAGCCGCGAGGCGTAGAGAACCGTGACGCCACCCGCGAGCGCGAGCACCACTCCGGTGAAAATGGTGATCGGGTGAATCCACGACTCAAACTGCGCCGCCAGGATCAAAAATGTAAACAGCAGGGCCAGGCCGAACAACACGAACGCATCCGATGAGCTCTCGACGAACTCGCGCGTCTCCCCGCCCCACGTGTAGCCGTAGTTGTCAGGCAACAAGCCTTCCGCGATGCGCTCCAGCTCTGCGACGCCGTCGCCTTGGGTGCGACCGTCCGCCAACTGTGCGCTCAGGGTGATCGACCGTTGCCGGTCGAGATGCGAGTAAGATTCCGGCACGGTCTCTTCGGTGTAATCCACGAGGTTGCTCAGCTGCACCAAGGCCCCGGTCGTCGAGCGCACATAAACCCGCCCCAAGTCCGAAGGCGTGGCGCGGTTGGTGTCTTCCACCTGCACGGTCACATCGTATTCGTCCGCGCCTCGGCGAAACCTCGTCACGCGGCGACCGCCAAAAAGTGACTCCAAGGTGGTCGCGACATCCACGACCGGCACGTTCAAGTCCGCCGCCCGCGCCCGGTCCACCACTACGCGCAGTTGCGGATTGTTCGGCTGGGGGTCGACCCGGGCCTGCCCTAGCACCGCGTTGCCCTGCAGCGCCTGCACAAACTGGGCGGCGAGGCGCTGCAACTCCGGAAATTCCGGACCCTGTAGCTCCATCTGCACGCCGCCCGAGCTGCTACGTCGTCCGCCCAACGGCCGGATGGGCGCGGCGATGAACAAGCCGCCCGGATTATCCCGGAAAGGCTTGCGGAGGGCGGTCAGCACTTCCTGCGTGCTTCGCGTGCGCTCCTCCCAAGGCTTGAGGGTCACGAACATGAAGCCGCGCGACCCGCTGCCGCCAAAACCAGTGATGCGGAACATCCGCTCGACCTCCGGCGTGTTGAGCAAAATCTGCTCCGCATCGGCCGCGTAGGAGGCGCCGTAGTCCGGCGTCGACCCCAGAGGAAAATTCAGGATCACGCGGAAAATACCGCGGTCTTCCTGCGGCGTGAGCTCGCGTTGCAGCTGCGTATAGAACCACGGGCCGCCCACCGCAAAGCCGGCGCACGCGCCGAGCACGATCCAACGACGGGCAAATGCCCAGCGGAGCATTCCCGAGAAAACGCGATTGATGCGTTCAAACAACGGCTCCGTCACCCGGTAAAACCAGCCGTGATGCAGCTGTCCGTCGGGGTCCCGGCGCGTCGCCAGGATTCGCGAACAAAGCATGGGCGTAAGCGTCAGTGCGATGGCACTAGAAACCACCACTGCAATGGCCAGCGTGAGGCCAAACTCGTAGAACAGACGGCCGGTCCGACCGGACTGGAAGGCCACCGGCAGGAACACCGCCACCAGCGTCAGGGTGGTTGAAATCACGGCAAAAGCCATCTGCCGGGCACCGAAGATCGCCGCGTGAATCGGAATCTCACCCTCCTCGATCCGCCGGTAGATGTTTTCCAACATCACAATGGCGTCATCCACCACCAGACCCACCGCGAGCACGAGCCCGAGCAAGGTCAGCAGGTTGATGCTGAAGCCCATCCACTGCATGACGGCGAACGAGCCGACGATGGACACCGGGATGGCCACCAACGGCACGACCGTCGCACGCCAGTCCCGCAGGAACGCAAAGATCGTCAGGAACACCAGCGCGCAGGCGATGTAAAGACTGTGGTAAACCTCGTCCACCGACCGCTCCACGAACGTGCTGGTGTCGTAGGCGATCTCGAGGTTCACGCCGTCCGGGAGGTTACGCCGAATCTCCGGCAGGAGCGCCTTCACCTCTCCGGCCACTTCGAGTAGATTGGCCTTTGACTGCTTCTGAATCTGGAGTCCGATGGTGGTGCGGCCGTTGTAGAACGCTTGGATGCGGTAGTCGTTGGACCCAAGCTCCACCCGGCCAATGTCGGAGAACTTCACCTGCGTGTCACCCCGGGTCGCCAGCACGAGGTTCTCGTAGTCGGCCACGTTGTTCATCCGCCCCTCCAGGCGCATGCCGAACTCACGCGTCAGCGACTCGATCCGGCCGCTGGGCACGTCGACGTTTTGCTGTCGCAACGCCCGTTCCACGTCGGACACGGTCAAATTGTAGGCCGCCAGCCGATCCGCATCCACCCAGAGGCGCATGGCAAACTGCGGGCCACGCAAGACCACGCGCGACACGCCGGGCACGGTTTGCAGCCGCTGCGATACGCTGCGATCGGCGATCTCCGCCAGCTCCAACCGCGTAAACCGGTCCGAGTTCATCGAGATCGTCATCACCGGATCGGAATCCGAATCCGCCTTCTCCACTTCGGGCGGATCAACTTCCGTCGGCAGACGATCGGTGACGCGCCCGACTTTGTC
>JAPOIC010000269.1 GCA_029979145.1 Opitutaceae bacterium | reverse complement strand
TTG
This sequence comes from Opitutaceae bacterium, assembly GCA_029979145.1. Taxonomy (GTDB): domain Bacteria; phylum Verrucomicrobiota; class Verrucomicrobiia; order Opitutales; family Opitutaceae; genus Cephaloticoccus. The sequence continues at coordinate 2,661 of JAPOIC010000269.1, read as the reverse complement.
AACTTCGCGAGCCAAGCCTTCGCCTCGGGCACGTCTACCTTGTTGGCGGCGACAATGCGCGGCTTCTTCAGCAACGCCTTGTCGTAAAGTTCGAGTTCCTTCAGCAAGTGCGCGTAGTCGTCGCGCGGATCGCGCGCGTCGGTGCCGGCCATGTCGATGATCAAAAGCAGCACCTTGCAGCGCTCGATGTGGCGGAGAAACCGATGCCCCAGCCCTCGGTTTTCACTCGCGCCCTCGATCAGACCCGGAACGTCCGCAAGGAGCAACCGGCGCTCTCCCCGCGCGTCCTCGGGATACTCGATCACACCGATCTGCGGATGCAGCGTCGTAAAGGGATACGCGCCGGTCTTGGGCCGGGCCTTGGTGATCGCATTTGTCAGCGACGATTTGCCGGCATTGGGAAAGCCCACGAGGCCGACATCCGCGATGCTCTTCAAGATCAGCCGATAGACGCCGGTCTCACCCGGGTGGCCCGGGTTGGCGCGCTTCGGCGCACGGTTCACGGAGGTCTTGAAGTGCGTGTTGCCCCAGCCGCCGCTTCCGCCCTTGCACAGGACGATGCGCTGGCCGTCCTCAATGACCTCGGCCACAACCTTGCCGGTTTCTTCGTCGGTCACGACCGTGCCCAACGGCATCCGCAGTTCGGCGGGTTTGCCATCGCGGCCGTTGCAATCGGAACCCATGCCGTGCTCACCGCGCTCAGCGCGACGGTGCGGGGTGTATTTGTAATCGACGAGGTTGTTCGTGTCGTCGTCACCGACTAGCACGACGTCACCCCCACGGCCGCCATCGCCGCCGTTGGGCCCGCCCCACGGCTCGAATTTCTCGCGCCGGAAGCTGATGCAGCCGCGCCCGCCGTCGCCGGCCGCCACTTTGATCACGCACTCATCGATAAACATGCCCGCCACGATGCAGAACGCCCCCGGTTTGCCAAGGGGGCGTTTGGGGTCGGCCGGGACTCAGATCGAAATCTTGATTCCCTTGCGCAGGTAGGTTGGAACGTCGAGGTCCTGGCCGTCGAAGAGGTTGCGGTCGGTCTTCTCGAAGTGACCGCGGGCTTCGATCTCGCCGAAACCGAATTCGTCCTGGTCCAACTTGAGCGAAGCGGTCTTGCCGGCCGGGGCCGCGACGGGTTCGGACCGGCGAAACTCGGCGGGGATCGGGCGCTCGGTCGGGGTAGCGGTGGCGGTGGCAGCGGGCGCCGGTTCGCGCTCGGCGCGGACGGGCTCGCGGTTGGCCACGGGATTCCGGGCCGGGAGGGAACGGCGCACGGTGACGGCGCGTCCGCCCATGTCGCTAGTGCCGAGCACGCAGATCTCGATGCGAGCACGCATATCCTCGTCGATCACCGCGCCCATGATGATGTGGGAGTTGCGGCCGAACTGCTCGGTGATCTCGGTCATGAGCTCGTTCACGCGCGGGAGGGTCAGCCCGGCGCCTCCGGTGATGTTGACGAGCAGGCGGTCCGCCTTGCGGGCGAATTCCGGCGTGTGGAGCAAGGGACAGAGCTTGAGGCTGGCGATGGCGTCCGCCGCGGCGTTCTCGCCCTCACCTTCACCCAAACCGAAGAGCGTTTTGCCGCCGCGATGCTGAAAGGCCTGCTGCAGCGCGGTGAAGTCCAGGTTGATGAGCCCGGTCTTGAAGAGCATCGTCCAGATCGATTTCACGCCGCGGCCGATCCACGCATCGGCCTGCGCAAAGGCGTCGAGCACGGTGGCGTCGTCGGCGCCTTCCTGGAGGAGAATGTCGTTGGGCAGCGGGATGACGGCGTCACACACGCGACGCAGCGCCTGCAGGCCTTCCTCGGCCTGCTTGAGCCGGCGGCCGCCTTCGAAACTGAAGGGCATCGTCACGAACGCGATCACCAGCGCGCCCGCTTCGGACGCGATTTCCGCGACCGCGGGCGCGGCGCCACTGCCGGTGCCGCCGCCCATGCCGGCGATCAGAAAAACCAAGTCACAGCCCTCAACCACCTTCGTGATCTTCTCGCGATCGGTCTCGGCTGCCTCACGGCCCAGTTCAGGGTCGCCGCCGGCGCCAAGGCCACGGGTCACGCCCATGCCAAGCAGCACCTTTTCTTCTACCGGCGAGCTGGCGAGGGCCTGCGAGTCGGTGTTCATCACCGCGAGGTGCAGGCGCTCCAGGCTTTCCATCTTCAAACGGTCGACGGCGTTGGAGCCGGCCCCACCCACGCCGACGAGCTTGATGGTGATGTTGGGGTCGCCCGGGGTGACCGTGGTCTGCAGGGGAAGTTCGTTGAGATTCATGGCGCTCAGGCGTTGGCAAAGAGGCGGCGGAAGAACCCGGTGCGGCGCCGGCCGGAGCCGAGGCGCTCGCTGTGGACCTGCACGCCGTAATAGAGCAGGCCGAGGGCGGTGTTGTAGCCGGGGTCGCGGAGATTATCAGCAACCCACCCAGGCGCCTCGCCGAGGTGCACCGGGACATTGAAGACCTTGGCCGCAGCCTCGGCGATGCCGGGCAGCTTGGCGGTGCCACCAGTCAGGACGACGCCAGAGCTGCAGGTTTCGGGAGCAAACGCGCCGCCGAGCTTTTTGCGGACGACTTCCAGGATCTCCCAGGCTCGGGCGGACGTGATCTGCTCGATGGCCTGGCGCGGGAACTGGCGGTCGCCGATGGCGAAATTGCCGTCGAGCCAGACTT
>JAPOIC010000113.1 GCA_029979145.1 Opitutaceae bacterium | reverse complement strand
TGCACACTCGGGCGGTGGCCCGCGGCCAACCGGGCAGCTTCATCGTGGCGGACATGCCTTTTCTGGCCGGCCGCAAGGGCAAGGCGCACGCGCTCGACACCGCCGCCGCCCGCCTCCGGGCCGGCGCCCACGCCGTGAAACTCGAAGGGGCCGAAGGGCACTTGAAAGTTATCCGCACGCTGCCGGCCGTCTCTCCACTCCGGCAGTTTCTGAACCTTAGTGTCCTTCGTGTCTTCGTGGTTAATACACCACCGACCGAACCTCGGTTTCAGTCCGTGCGCGTGGCGAGTCTAGCGCGGGCTTGGTCGATGATGCCGAGGAGCGCGGCGAAGTCGGCGTCGCGCGAGCCGCTGTCGATGTGAAACTCGAACTTGGCGGATTCCTGCATCTCCTTCTCCGCGGTGGCCATGCGGCGGGCGAGCTCCGCCTCGTCGTCGCCACGCTCGCGGATGCGCTCCTTCAGCTGGGCCGGGCCGACATTGATGAAGACGGTGGCGAGACTGCGGGCCAGCAACGGGTAACGCGCACCAGCCTCGCGGATGCTGGCAACGCCCTGCACATCGACGTTGGCGACAAGGCTTTCGCCGCGGCCAAGCGGAGCGAGCACGGACGCGGCCAGCGTGCCGTAGCGGCGGTCGCCGTGGACCCAGGCCCATTCCAGGAATTCGCCCTTGGCGAGCTTCTCGTCGAACTGCGTCGGCGTGAGGAAGTGGTAATGCACGCCGTTGATCTCGCCCGGCCGGGGGGCGCGCGTGGTGGTGGTCACGACCCGGGAGAACCCGCGGCCCGCCTGCACCAGTCGCTCGCACAACGTGCTTTTGCCTGAGCCGGCGGGGCCGGCCAGGACGAGAAGGATGGGGTTGGCGGAAAGCGGCACAGTCTCAGTAGGTGAACGCGGTCATGGCGAGGAGCAGCCCGTAGCCGGCGAGGATGCCGCCGACCAGGCGCGGCCGGCCGGGAGTGCGGAACAGCCACTCGAAGAAATCGCGCAGGCGGAACGGCGAGGCGCCGAGGTAGAGCGCGATCGCGATGAAGAGATAGACCACGCCGACCATCAGCAGCCGCTGCGGGTGCTCGTAGTGCATGAACGCGGCGTCCAGCAGCGGCATGGCGCACAGCAGCACCAGCACGGCAAGGCCGCGCACCGCGAGGAAGTCGGGCACATACTTGAACGAGAGCAGCGCGATTGCGCCGAAGGCGATGGCGAGGATCGTGCGGTATTGGCCGAAGTCGGCTTCGGACAGGTGCCACACCTTGAAAAGAAACCAGACCGCGCTGCCACCGAAGCACAGAACCGCCGCCGTGCTTGAGCGCGGCAGGGACTTCAGCAGGGCCGCGACCGTGGCGCGGCCGCTGAGCAGGGCGCCGCCGAGCGCCAACAGGAAGAGCCCGGGAAGAAGGGTGGCGAGGGTCAGGGACATGGTCGGGATCAGTTTTCCACGCCGCTCAACACGAGCGAGCCATAAAGCGTGCTGACGGTGGCGCGCTCAATTTGGAGCGGCACCAGTTGGCCGACGAGCCGGGGGTCGGCGTCGAACACGCACACGCGGTTGCCGCGGGTGCGGCCGGTGAAGTGGGCGCCGGTCTTGTCCGGCCCCTCGACGAGGACTTCCTCGACCGTGCCGATGAGCCCGGCGGTGCGTCGCTCGGAGTTGCGGCGGAGGATGTCGAGCAACACCTGGTTGCGGCGTTCCTTCTCCTCGTCCGGCACTTGGTCGGCGAGGTCGGCGGCGACGGTGCCGCTGCGGATGGAATACTTGAAGATGTAGGCCATGTCGTAGTTGCAGGCCTCGAAGAGCTCGCGCGTCTGCTCGAAGTCTTCCTCCGTCTCGCCCGGGTAGCCGACGATGATGTCGGTTGAGAAATACATGTCGGGCCGCACCGCACGAAGGGCGTCGACAATCTCGCGGTAGCGCTCGCGCGAGTAGGGCCGGTTCATCGCCTTCAGGACGCGGTTGCTGCCGCTCTGCATCGGCAGGTGCACGTATTCGCAGAGCTTGGGCAGCCGGCCGTAGGCCTCGACCAGGTCGGACTTGAAGCCGCGCGGATGCGGCGAGGTGAAGCGGATGCGCTCGATGCCCTTGATGGCGTGGACCTGCTCGATCAGCTGCACGAAGGGCGTGACGCCGCCGGTGTGGGCGTAGTCGCGGCGACCGTAGGAGGTGACGATCTGCCCGAGCAGGGTGATTTCGCGCACGCCCTTGGCGGCGAGGGACCGGCACTCAGCCACGATATCGGCCATCGGCCGCGAACGCTCGTCGCCGCGCGTCTTCGGCACGATGCAGAAATGGCAGTCCATGTTGCAGCCCTGCTGGATCGAGACGAAGGCGCTGACCTGTTTCTCGTCGGTTTCGAGGTGATCGCGGATCGTGTTTTGCGAGCCGGCCTCCGCGGCGATGTCGACGATGGACGAACCGATGGGCACGCCGGCCTCGCGGGCCGCGCGCAGGTTGTCGAGGTAGTCGGGGACTTGGTGAAATTTCTGCGTGCCGACGATGAGGTCCACGTCCGGCAGGGCGTCAAGCAGGGCCGCCCCGCGGTTCTGCGCCATGCAGCCGAGGATACCCAAGACGAAGTCGGGCTGCTTCTTTTTCCGCGCGGACACGTAGCCGGCCTTGCCGATGGCCTTTTGCTCTGCCGCGTCGCGCACGCTGCAGGTGTTTAGCAACATGATGTCGCAGGCGTGCTCGTCTTCCACGATCCGATAACCCCGGGCGCGCAACATCGCCGCGACGGCTTCGCTGTCGCGCTCGTTCATCTGGCACCCGTAGGTCTTGATATAGACGCGGTTCACCCTGGTGGAGGGGTCTAAGTAAAGCGCGCCCGGGCAGGGTCAACGGTGGATTCCCCGGCAGGGTGGCCTGAAGTCTCGCCTCAGGTGCAACCCCGAGCACGGTTGGGGGTCAAGGTCACGCATGAAGTCCGCCGCTCCCCTCGCCTGCCTCCTGCTTGCGCTGCCACTTTCAATGGCCGCCCAAGCGGAGGTGCCGGCTGAAGACCCGCCGCCGGAGGCCACGACCCAGCCGAGTCTGGATGACCTTTACGACACCGGCCGCGTGCTCTTCGACTTGCTCGCCCCGCCGGAGATAAAGGACGAATACGAATTTCCCACGCGCGAGCGGTGGAGCGAATTTGCCGCGGAGCTGCAGCGGGCGCTGGACGAAGATTCGCTCGAAGACCTCGCGGCCTATGAGCCGGAGGCCCGCGCGGCGTTGGTCGCGCTGCGCACCCTCCCGGGCGGCGACGAGTATGCCGACTGGCTGGAGGAACGGCTGGACTACATTGTCGCGGCGCGCGCCGTGCAGACCGAGCCGCCGCCCCCGGTGGCGCCTGCGCCTGCGGCGATTCCTCACTTGGACCTGTGGCGCGGGCGGATGGCGTCCCGCCCTGTGCCCTCGCGGGCGGAGGCGTTGCTGCCGGGTCTGCGCGCGGCGTTTGCGGAGGAAGGCGTGCCCGAGGCGCTGGCTTGGCTCGCGGAAGTGGAGTCGTCGTTTAATCCCGCGGCCCGCAGCCCGGTCGGGGCGCGAGGCCTGTTTCAGTTCATGCCGGGCACGGCCCAGGACATGGGCCTGAGCACGTCTTTGCCGGATGAGCGCACGGATCCGGAAAAGTCGGCCCGGGCCGCGGCGAAATACCTGCGGCAATTGCACGCTCGCTTCGGTGACTGGGCGCTGGCCTTGGCGGCCTACAATGCCGGCCCGGGGCGCGTGCGTCGCACGCTGGATAAGCATGGGGCGACTTCCTATGCGGCGATTGCGCAGGTGCTGCCGGCGGAGACGCAGATGTATGTGCCCAAAGTGCTGGCGACCGTGGAGGCGCGGACGGGGACGGCCTGGGCCGAATTGGTGGCCCCCGGTCCCGGCGCGTAATCGCGTCAGCTACGGCTCCTCGCGTGCAGAAGATGTCCCGGTTGCCCGCGAGTTTCGATTCGCCAGCGGTGGCGGGCCGGTCTTTCGTGGCGGCTTATGGGATTTTTTGACCGCATGTTTGGATCGCGCCCGCCGGAACGTCTGGCCGATGAGCCGGCCGCGGAGCCGGTGGCCGAGGCGGCCCCGAGTGCCGCCGGCGGCAGCGTGATGCCGCGCCTCGTGGCGGCGCGCGAAAAGCTCGAGGCCAAGGATGTGCCGGCGGCCGTGGCGATCTATGAGGAGGTGCTGGCCGCGGCGGGCGACCGGGCGGACATCCTCGTGACCATTTCGGGCGACTTGGGCGTCAATGGTTGCTTGCGGGAGATCACCGAACTGGTGGGACCGCGCTACGATGCGGAGCGTCACGGTCCGGCCACGGGACTCAATTTGCTTCAGGCCTACCTGGCGTTGCGCAACGCCGACGCCGCGCAGCATGTGCTCGATATCCTTTTTGCGCTGAACCGGCCTGATCTGGAGGAGCGGTTGCATGGGTTTTCCAACGCCCTTGCCGACCTCATGGCCACGGGTCAGTCTTATGCCGACGAAGCCCCTGCGGGTGGCGACCCCGAGGCGACCGCCAAGGCGCAGATCAGCCTCGTCACCATCAGCAAGCCGATCTGGTCCTACGGGTTGGATGCGGCGGGGGAATTGTTTCCGAAGCCGACCAGTCGCGTGCGGCACGTGGCTTTCGCTCAACTCGCGCTGCCGGGAATGGACCCGAAGCTGGCCGAGCAACCCGAGGACGAAATGGGCCGACTCAGCCGCGCCCTGCCGCTGTGGCTCGCCGAGACTTTTGCCTACTCGCCCAACTACGCCGCGCTGGCCGCGTTGGGCGTCAACGGCCAGCCCGGCACGCCGGGGCAATATGCACTGTTTCATGTCGAATGGTCGACGGACAACCTGCGGCAGCTGGTGGAAACCGCGGGCTTGGAGCTTGATTATATTTTCACCGGCGCGCTGCGGCAGAAGGCCGGCGACTACGAACTCGTGCTGCGCGTGTGGGAGGTGAAGAAATTCCGCGAGCGCAAGCAGATCGCCCTGCGCTGGACGCCCGCGACCGCCGCCACCGAGCTCGCCAAGCTGCACGACTACGTGCGGCAGTTCATGGAGTGGTCCGACGGTGCCGCCGCCCTGCCCTACGCCGCGCCGGCTTCGTCCACGGCCTGGCTCGAGACCCTCGGAGCCTCGGCCACCTTGTTTCTCGCGGAAAAGAACGTGCTCGCACCGGAGCAACTGCCCGATCTGGCCCCCGCGTTTCGCGCTGCATTCAGCCAGTCCGCCGCGAACGAGGCGGCCTCGCTCTCCTGCCTCACCTTGCTGGCCCGCGCCCTGCCCTTTGGCCAGGCGCCGGATGTGAGCGGATTGGAATTGGCCGACACCCCGCGCGTGGCCGCGGCGCGGGCGGCGCTGGGAATTTGATACGGAGCGGAGTTTCCCGCGGATTTCGCGGATCAACGCGAATAGAGCTCAAGTGACCGAGACAGCGCGCCGAGGGACCGACGCGCCCACCTCTGAGCCACCCGCGAGAATCCGCGAAATCCGCGGGAAAATACCCTCCTCCCCCTCCGTAATTTCGGATTTATTCGGCTGGGTGATGCCGTAACGCTCCGGGCATGCATCCCTCGACCGCCGACCTGCGCATTGTCGCGACTAAGCCGCTCGAGGCGCCGGCGGCGCTTGAGGCCGAGCTGCCGCTGGATGACGCGCGCGCTGACCTCGTGGCCCTCAGCCGACGCGAGATCGAGGCGATCCTGACCGGTGCCGATGACCGCCTGCTCGTCGTGGTGGGCCCGTGCTCGATCCACGATCCCGAGGCGGCGAAGGACTACGCGGGGCGGTTGCGCGAAATCGCGCCGCTCTACACTCCCGACCTGCTGGTCGTGATGCGAGTGTATTTTGAAAAGCCCCGCACCGTCGTGGGTTGGAAGGGCCTAATCAACGATCCCGGGCTCGACGGCAGCTACGAGATCCACCGCGGCCTGCGTTTGGCGCGGCAACTCATGCTCGACGTCACCGGCCTCGGCCTGCCGGTGGCGACGGAGTTTTTGGACACCACGCTCGGCCAGTATTACGCGGACCTCGTATCGTGGGGCGCGATCGGCGCGCGCACGGTCGAAAGCCAGGTGCACCGTGAACTTGCCTCGGGCCTGTCGATGCCGGTGGGTTTTAAGAATCGCACCGACGGCAACCTGCAGGTGGCGGTCGACGCCATCAAGTCCGCGGCCAGCCCGCACTGGTTTCCGTCGCTCACGCGCAAAGGCGCGCCGGCGGTGATGGGCACGGCGGGCAATCCGCTCTGTCACCTCGTGCTCCGCGGCGGCACGGCCGGACCGAACTACGCGTCGGCCGACGTCGCCGAAGCCGCGGCCCTGCTGGCGGCGAACGGTTTGAAGACGGGCCTGATGGTCGACTGCAGCCACGCCAACAGCGGCAAGGACCCGGAGCGCCAGCCGCGCGTGGTGGCGGAGCTCGCGTTCCAAGTCGCCGCCGGCGAGCGCGCGCTCACCGCGGTGATGATCGAAAGCAATCTCCTTGGCGGCGCGCAGAATTACCAAGCCAAGCCGCTGGTCTACGGCCGCAGCATCACGGACGGGTGTTTGGCGTGGGAGAAGACCTTGCCCTTGTTCGCGCAGTTGAGCGAGGCGGTGCAGAAACGCCGGAAGGCTAGTTAACCACGAAGACACGAAGGGCACGAAATTCCAGGCCGGAAGGATCGAACCCTTAGCGCGCTTCGTGGTAAAAAAAT
>JAPOIC010000275.1 GCA_029979145.1 Opitutaceae bacterium | reverse complement strand
CTTACGGATAACTCCGGAGTCGAACGGGACACTTTTGTTAAGGAACTTCAGGAAAGATTGAACGAGGCGATGCAAAAATTGTCTATTAAGCATAGAACCGTGGTTACTTTGTTTGAGATAGATGGCCTTGGTCATCAGGAAATTGCTGACATCATGGATTGCTCCGTGGGGACTGTGCGCTCCCGGCTGCACTATGCGAAGCAACAGCTTCAGGCCGAACTGCAACCCTACCTTCGTAAATGAGACAGGACCCCAACCGACCCCAGATTTCCCTTGAGCAGCTGTTCAGCGTGAAGCGCGCCGAGCGTCCGCAGCCGGCGTTTTGGCAACAGTTCGAGCGGGAGATGCGCATCAAGCAGCTGGCGGCCATCGTTGAACCTCGTCCGTGGTGGGCTCCCTTTATCCGCATCGGTTCGCGTATCGCGAAATATCAGGTGCCGGTTGGCGCCGCAGCGATCCTGACGCTTACGCTGATGACCGTGCGCGAATACAATTACTACGGCCCGGTCGACGGTCAGCACGAGCCGATGGTGGTTGAGCGCAAGGTTGACACCATGCCCGGCCCCGCCGTGGCGGTTGCCCAGGCCACCCCGGCCAAGCAAACAATGGCCGCGGATCAGGAGACGGCAGAACGTGAATTGGTGGCGCCGACGGCGGCCCAGACTGTGGCCATGGAAAATGCGGCGCGCTCGGTCTCCATGCTCGGTGTCCCGGCGCATGCAGATGAGGCACCTTCGCCCGCCGCGCGCATGATCGCGGTGAATCTTGAGGCCGTGAAGTCCAACTCTCCGGAACTGGCCCGTTTGATGGAGCGCGTGTCTGGCATGGATGCGTTGATCGCTCCCACCGCCAAACCCGCGCAGGTCATCGATCCGTTGGCGAAAGTCAGCGTGACCAGCGAGAACCGCCGCTCGAGTCGTCTGCTCGCCAGTGCGCTTCCCGCGGTAAGCTACGCGGCCGAGGGCAATGCTGATGGTGCCGGCTCCACGGTCCGCCTCAACCGGTCCCTGACCGAGGAACGTCTCTACGATTCGATCAGCCGCTTCGGCTTCAATGCCGACAAGGTGGCGATCAAATTCTGATCCTTTGCCGTCCCATTCGCTTGCTCCAAGCCCCGTCTTAACACGGGGCTTTTGGCATTTTAGGCCGAACCTACCACTTTGTCGCCATGCGCACTGAGAAGGATTCCATGGGGGAAATGGCCGTGCCGGACGACGCGCTATGGGGCGCATCCACTCAACGGGCGGTGTTGAATTTTCCCATCAGCGGACACGCCTTGCCGACGGCGTTCACCCGCAGCCTCGGGCTCGTGAAAGCCGTGGCGGCGCAGGTCAACGCGGACTTGGGTCGGCTTCCCGCCGACAAGGCCCGGTTGATCCGCCAAGCGGCGGAGGAAATCGCGGCGGGGAAACATGGCGCCCAATTTCCCGTCGATGTGTTTCAAACCGGGTCCGGCACCTCGACGAACATGAATGCCAACGAGGTGATCGCCCGGCGGGCGGCGCAGCTGGCCGGCCAAGCAGGAGTCGTGCACCCGAATGACGACGTGAACCTGGGTCAGTCGTCGAACGATATCATCCCCACGGTCCTGCACGTGAGCGTGGCCCGCGCGCTGCGCGATGAGCTGCGTCCGGCACTTAAGCTTTTGGCCGACGCGCTCGCCGCCAAGAGCCGGGAATTTGATACCATTGTGAAGATCGGGCGCACGCACCTCATGGATGCGACGCCGCTGACGCTCGGGCAGGAGTTTTCCGGCTACGCGGCGCAAGTCACCAAGGCAGTCGCGCGTGTCGACCGCGCAGTGACGGCATTGACGGAGCTTGCGGTGGGCGGGACGGCCGTGGGCACGGGCTTGAATGCTCACCCTGAGTTCGCACCGCGGGTGTGTGCTGTGTTGGCGGAGGCCACGGGAATTCCGTTCCGCGAAGCCGACAATCACTTTGAAGCCCAGGCTGCGCGCGACGATGTGGTAGAAGTTGCGGGCCTGCTCGCGGCCGTGGCGGCGAGTCTCACGAAGATTGCGAATGACATCCGACTGTTGGGGTCGGGGCCGCGCGCGGGTTTGGGTGAATTGAAACTCCCTGACACGCAGCCCGGCTCGTCGATCATGCCGGGCAAGGTCAACCCCGTGATGAGCGAGATGCTCGTGCAGGTCTGCCTTTACGCGCAGGGGCTCACGCAAACTGTGGTGGCCGCCGGGCGGGACGGGCACTTCGAACTCAACGTCACGTTGCCGCTGATGGCGCATTGCCTGCACGAATCGATTACTTGCCTGACCAACGGTGCGCGGGTTTTTGCCGAGCGTTGTGTGGCAGGCTTGGAAGCAGACGAGGCGCGATGCCGCGAGCTGATGGAACGCTCGCTCATGTTGGTCACGGCCTTGAATCCGCACATCGGCTACGATGCGGCGGCGGCGGTGGCGAAGGAGGCGTTGGCCACTGGTCGCTCTCTGCGCGAAGTCGTCTTGGCTCGCGGTCTCATGGACGAAGCGACGCTGGACTGCGCCCTTGAACCGCTGGCGATGACCAAGCCGGGTGAAAGCGCCTTGTCGGGCGGCGGGG
>JAPOIC010000110.1 GCA_029979145.1 Opitutaceae bacterium | reverse complement strand
TCTGAATTTCTCTGCGTCTTGGCGGCTCTACGTGAACCCCTCAGGGCGGATCGGCCAGGAGGATTGGCGCGTGGGTTTCAGTCGCTGAACGTCTCACGCCGAGGCGCAGAGGAGAATTCAGAAACCAAGAAGCCATGAAACAGAAATTTCCGGTTCCTGGTTTCCTGGCTGCGGAATTTCTCCCTATGACGGTGCCAACGTTTTCCCGGCCTCGCCATGGGGGCGGTTCTTTGCATGGTTCCGCGTCGGGGGTAGGCGTTAGCCGCCGCAACCCTCCTTTTTCACCCCATGAGCGACATCGTCATCCTCGCCGCCACCCGCACGCCGCTCGGCAATTTCCAAGGTGCCTTCGCCAACGTTCCGGCACCCCGGCTTGGGGCCGCAGCCATCCAGGGTGCGATCACCCGCGCGGGCGTCCCCCCAGCTGACGTGACCGACGTCTTCATGGGCAACGTCCTGCAAGCCGGTCAAGGCATGGCGCCCGCGCGTCAGGCCGCGATTCAGGCCGGTCTCGCTCCCTCGGTCCGCACCGTGACCGTGCACAGGGTCTGCGGCTCGGGCCTGCAGGCCGTCATGCAGGGGACCCATCAGCTTCAGGCGGGTATGGGCCGGTTTATCGTCGCCGGTGGCATGGAAAACATGACGCTCGCGCCCTATCTCGCGCCCAAGGCCCGCGCCGGCCTGCGGCTCGGGCACGCGCAATTGGTCGATTCGCTGATCAGCGATGGCCTCTGGGATCCCTACGACGATGTGCACATGGGGAGCTGCGCCGAACGCTGCGCGGAGAAATATGCCTTCACCCGCGCCGAGCAGGACGCCTTTGCGATTGCATCGTTCGAGCGCGCCAACGCTGCGCAAGCCGCCGGCTTGTTTGCCGCCGAGATCACTCCAGTCGACGTGCCGGGCGCGCGCGGCGAGACCACGCGCATCGAACACGACGAGGGTCCCGCCAAAGTCCGCTACGAGAAAATTCCGCAGCTGAAACCGGTCTTCGAAAAAACCGGCACCATCACGCCGGCCAACGCCTCGTCGATCAATGACGGCGCCGCTGCCCTCGTGCTGGCACGGGCTGCCGATGCCGCCTCCGCCGGGCTCAAACCGCTGGCCCGCCTGGTTGCGTTTGGTGCACACGCGCACGAGCCGGTCTGGTTCACCACCGCGCCCGTGCAAGCCGCGCAACACGCGCTGGCCGCCGCAGGTTGGTCGGTCGGCGATGTCGACCTGTGGGAAATCAACGAGGCCTTTGCCGTCGTGCCGCTCGCCCTCATGCGCGAGCTCGGCGTGTCGCCCGACAAAGTTAACATCCGCGGCGGTGCCATTTCGCTGGGCCATCCGCTCGGCTGCTCTGGCGCGCGCATCGTCGTCACTCTCCTCGCCGCTCTGGCCGAACGCGGCCTCAAACGCGGCGTCGCCGCCATCTGCATCGGCGGCGGCGAAGGTTTGGCCGTTTGCGTTGAACGACTCTGACGCTATGCCCCACGAAAAACCCCTCTGGCACCCTGACGATCACGCGTGGGCGCAGGACTCGCATCTTGCGCGGTTCATGCGCGCCCATGGTTGTGCGTCGCAGGCGGAGCTGCACGCGGCGTCGGTGAATGACACGGCGTGGTTCTGGGAGGCGGCGCTGCAGGATGCGGGCGTGGAGTGGTTTCAACCCTATGCCGCGGTGCGCGATGACACCGGCGGGTTTCCGTGGACCAAGTGGTTTGGCGGGGGGCGGGTGAACATCACCCATAACTGCCTCGACCGGCACGTGCGCGACGGCCATGGCGGCGAGGTGGCGTTGTATTACGAGGCGGACTCCGACTCGCCCGAGGACCGGCGGCAGCGGACCTTCGCAGAATTGAAGGACGCGGTCGACGACTGCGCCGGTGCGCTGCGCATGATGGGCGTTGGCCCGGGTGACAGTGTCGCGCTCTACGCGCCGATGCGTATCGAGACGGTCGAGGTCATGCTCGCGACCTTCAAACTCGGCGCGCGCTTCGTTCCAATTTTCTGCGGCTACGGCGAGCAGGCGGTGGTCGACCGCATCGAGTCCTGCGGGGCCAAAGTCCTGTTCGCCGTCGAGCACTTGCGGCGGCGGGGCAAGACCGTGAACGCCGGCGCGATCGCGCGGGCCGCGGCCGGTCGCGTCGGTTCCGTTTCGCGGGTCATTGGTTTCGACGGCCCGGACTGGATGCGCTTTTTGCGCAGCGCGCCGAGCGTGACGGATTGCGAGCCCACCGCCGCCGAGGAACCTGCGCTCATCATCTACACCAGCGGCACCACCGGCCGGCCGAAGGGCACCGTGCACACGCATGCCGGTTGCCTCGCGCAGCCCGGCAAGGAATTGCGCTACGCCTTCAACGTGCAGCCGGGTGAGCCGTTCTTCTGGTTCACGGACATCGGCTGGATGATGGGCCCGTGGGAAATCATTGGCTGCCTCCTCTACCGCACGCCGATCGTTCTCTTTGACGGAGCGCCGGATTTCCCCGACAGCGACCGGCTATGGCGCACGCTGGAGCGGCTCAAGGTCGTGACCTTCTGCGCCTCACCCACGTTGGTGCGACTGTTCATGCGTGCCACCGGCGGACTCGGTCCGCGCGGACACGACCTTTCCGCGCTGCGCGTGCTCGGCTCGACCGGCGAACCGTGGGACGAGACGAGCTGGCGGTGGTTTTTTGAAAATGTCGGCGGTGGCCGTTGTCCGATTATCAATATTTCCGGCGGCACGGAGTTGCTTGGTTGCCTGCTCTCCTGCACGCCGCTCACGCCGCTGCGGCCCTGCTCGCTGGGCGCGCCCGGGCTCGGCATGGACGTGGATGTCTTCACGGAAGAAGGCACCCCCGCGCCGCGCGGCACGGTGGGTCACCTCGTGTGCAAGCAGGCGGCACCGTCGATGACGAAGGGCTTTCTGCACGACAACGCACGCTACCTCGAAACCTATTTCAGCCGCTGGCCGGACGTGTGGTATCACGGCGACTGGGCGCGGCACGACGAAGACGACTCGTGGTATGTGCTCGGCCGCAGCGACGACACCATCAAGGTGGCCGGCAAGCGCGTGGGCCCGTCGGAAGTCGAGAGCGTGCTCACTTCGCATCGCGCTGTGAGTGAAGCGGCCGTGATCGGCGCGCCTGACGAACTCAAGGGCCAGGTGTTGGTGTGCTTTGTGGTCTTGCGGCCCAATCTGACGGTTTCCCCGTCTGAACTCGTGGCGCATGTCGCCGCCCAGATGGGCAAGCCCCTTGCGCCCGCCGCGGTGCACTTGGTGGATGCGCTGCCGAAGACCCGCAGCGGCAAGATTCTCCGCAGCACGATCCTGCGCGTCTACTCCGGGCAGCCCACGGGCGACCTCACGAGCGTGGAAAATCCCGCGGCGCTCGATGCCATCCGCGCCCTCGCGCCGTGAGCTCCGCGTGTCATGGTTACTCCCGGGGTTTGACATCGCCAGTGTCGGCCTTGTGACTGCGCCTTCCGATGCCAATCAAAAGTCACGCCGTCGTTTTCACCGCCCGCAACCAAGTCGAGTTCCGCGCGATCGAGTCGCCCGATCCGGGTTCGGAGGACGTGGTGATTGAGATCCACCAGTCGTGGATCAGCAATGGCACCGAGGGTTCGTTTCTCCGCGGCGAACGCATTTCCGGTGACGTCGCGTGGCGCGAAGGCGACCCTGCGCCGTTCCCCATGGTCGCAGGTTACCAGAAAGTCGGGCGTGTGCTCAGCGTGGGCGCCAAGGTTTCGCGCTTCAAAGTGGGCGATTTTGTTTTCGCCTCCATGAGCCGTGTGCTCGGCATGTTTGACAATCAATATGCCGGCCACGTTTCGCCCGGCGTGTGCGCGCAGGGTGCGGTGATGCCGCTGCCCCCGGGACTGGACCCCGCGGCCTATTCCGGCCTCGTGCTTACCCAGG
Source organism: Opitutaceae bacterium (assembly GCA_029979145.1). Taxonomy (GTDB): domain Bacteria; phylum Verrucomicrobiota; class Verrucomicrobiia; order Opitutales; family Opitutaceae; genus Cephaloticoccus. The sequence goes on along the minus strand of JAPOIC010000110.1, from coordinate 2,838 downwards.
TCGGCTACAACTGCGGCACGCGTCCGCAGGTGCAGCCCGGCCAGGTTGCGGTGGTGATGGGCGACGGACTCGTCGGCCAGTGGGCGGGCCAAACCCTTGCTGCGCGTGGCGCCCAGGTGGTGATGGTCGGTCGCCACGCGGACCGGCTGGCAAAATTCGCGCCCTTTGGCTGCACCGTGCTTTCCGGCGACGACAACGGCGTGGCCGCGCTGCGCGAATTGAATTTCGGTCCGGTGCAGGTGCTGGTCGAGACCGCCGGCAGCCTGTCTGCGTTGGATAGCTATTTGCCGCTCATGCGCCGCAACGGGCACATGGTCATCGCAGGTTTCTATCCGAGCGCGGAGAACGTGAACCTGCTCCTCGCGCTCCAGCGCTTCCGCAACAGCGAGCTCACCTTCGACCTCGTGTCCGGCGCGACTCAGGAGCGGCTCGAGGAAACGATGCGCTGGATCGCCGACGGCCGGCTCAAGACGCTCGACCTCATCACCCATCGCTTTCCCGTAGAACGCGCCGCCGATGCGTGGGCGCTGATCGAGTCAAAACGCGAACCCGTGCTGGGCGTCGTCCTCGACTGGCCCGCCGCGCGCCCCTGATTTTTCGCATGAAGACCACCATGAAGGCCCTGCAAATCGAAGCCCCCGGCCGCGCCGTCTGGAAAGACGTGTCCATGCCGAAACCCGCGGCGGGTGAAGTGCTCGTCAAGGTTCTGGGCGTCACCACGTGTCCGCATTGGGATATGCACATGCTCGGCGGTCAGCCGATGTTCCCCGGCATGAAGCTCGAGTATCCGCTCAAGCCTGGCGTGCCCGGTCACGAGGCCATGGGCGAGGTCGTGGCCGTGGGCCGCGGCGTGAAGACGCTCAAAGTCGGACACCGTGTCGTCGCTTGGCAGGACACCGGCCAGCCGCGCGACGGATTCTACGCGCAATACAATGCCTTCCCCGAAAGGTCGCTGCTGCGCATCCCGACCAAGCTCACGCCGCTTCAGGTGGCGTCGCTGGAACTCGCGATGTGCGTGGAGGTTTCCTTCCAACAACTCGCGTCGCTCGGCGGCATCAAGGGTCGGCGCGTCGGCATCGCTGGCCTCGGCCCGGCCGGGCTGGTGGCCGTGCAACTCGCGAAGGCGCACGGTGCGCGCGAGGTCGTTGGCATTGATTTTGTCGACAGTCGCCGTGCGCTCGCCCGCAAGCTCGGCGCCGACCGCACCTGTGCCCCTAATGCCCAAGCGTGGAAGCCCGGCCGCAAGGGTCCGCGCGCGCTCGACGACGCCATCGACTGCACGGGATTACCGCCGTCGATCAGCTTCCTGATGGATCGCACGCAGCGCTGCGTGACGATCTTCGGCGTGCTGCGCGAGGACGTTGCCTTCAGTCCGCGCCACCTGTGGGGCCCGGGCATCCTGCTCATGGGCTACGGCGACCACAACCGCACGGCCGGCGAGACCGCCCTCAAGTTCATCACCCAAGGCAAACTCGACCTCGCCCCGCTGGTGTCGCGCACCCTGCCCTTCACCCGCTATGCCGAAGGCGTGGACCTCCTCCGCGCCAAAAAAGCCACTAAGATACTCTTCAATCCCTGGCGCGAGTGAGCCGAAGTCCCGCCAGGTTCCTCCCCGCCGCGCCGCAGTTTGTAACATAATACGTTACAAACTGCTGAGGCTAAGGGCAGTTTGCGACTGTGCTGGTCCCGGGTCGGACAACGGTCGGGTTGTAACGTAATATGTTACTTACGGGCGCCGCCGGGCAACGACTCGTGGGTGGGTTGGTGGCGGGGGTTAGCGGGCCGTCCAGCCCCCATCGATGGCGAGGGCGGCGCCGGTGATGGACTTGGCGGCGTCGCCGCAGAGGAAGAGGGCGAGGGCGGCGGTGCTCACGGGAAGAGAAGCTGGCGCATTTCCGCAGGCGTGGCGACTCCCGTCGTGCCGAGTTGATGCACGACCAGCGAGGCCGCGGCCTGCGCGAGGGTCATGGCCTCGGACAAGGTCGCCGCGGCGGCCAGTGTCAGGGCGAGCGTGGCGGTGGCGGTGTCGCCTGCACCGACGACGTCGATGGGTCCGCGCAAAGGCAGGGCCGGCACGTGATGTGCGATGCCATCGGGCGTGGCGCCGACCATGCCCCGCTCCGCGAGCGTGACGAACACCGGCCGGCCATTGTGCCGCGCAAGTTCCGCCGCGCCGGCGCGAATCGCCGCCGGTTCAGTGGTGGCCGGTCGACCGGTCAGGGTGGCGAATTCCGCGGCGTTCATCTTGAAGACGAGCGGCGGAAAGCGGCCCAAGCCGTGGCGGCTGTCGGCGATCACGACCAGCTTGGGTTGCGCGGCCTGTAGCTCGGCGATCGCGGCGAGCACGCCGTCGGTGATCGCGCCCATGCCGGCCACGCCGGCTTGGTCCATGACCACGAGCACGTCGAGTTGCGGGGCGAGCGCGCGCAGGCTGGCGATGAGGCGGGCCTCCAATTCCGGCGGCGTGGGCGTCCAGTCCTTCAGGTCGAGCCGCGACAGTTCCTCCGGCGGTTGGCCGGCGCGATGAAGCAGCGGCTTGGAGTAGTTGAAGGTGACGCGCTGCGGCGCGGGGCGGAAATGATCAAGCGCCAAGCCCGGCACGCGCGCGAGGGCCCGGCGCAGTTCGAAGCCTTCGCCGCTAGCAGCAGAGGTAGCGTCGCTCTTTGGCTGCAGCATGCTCGTTGATGCCTCTGAGCAAGATACTATCGGTTGAGATGTCGAGTATTTCGCTTTGGGTGAATTAAGCTATTTAGATTGGGTTGGCGAAGTTGGCTACTTCGGGGAGGACTTCATCGCGAAGTTCTTGATCTTGAATGTCTGCTTCGTTAACGCCTTGAG
>JAPOIC010000199.1 GCA_029979145.1 Opitutaceae bacterium | reverse complement strand
CGGCCTCCCTGCGTCGGGACAGCTTCAACGACAACCGACAGATCAACCCATAACAACATCCCAGACTAACTCTCGGGGTGGCTCGAAAACTTGAGGCCGGTCAAGGTGAAGGGACCGGCCTCGTCCGTTTTTTGAATGATTACGCCCGGGCCAAAGCACAGCGACGTGTGGCTGCCGAGGTAGATCGTGGCGGCGAGGCGATAGACGCCGGGGCGCGTGATGCGGATGGTGCCGCCTTGGTCGACGGCGTGCTGCAGGGCGCGAGCGTTGGCGATGCCGGACGCGTCGGGGGAGAAATCGGGAAGATCCATGAGCGCGGCGAGGTGAATCTGGTGGGACTTCTTGCCGGCATCCGCGCGGAATGTAAAGTGGCAGCATGGTCACCAAATTGCTCCACACCCGGATGCGGGTTAACGATCTCGCCGCCACGGTGAAGTTTTATCAGGAAGCGCTCGGCCTGCAGCTGAGCCGCCAGCACACCTCGCCGCGAGGCGCGCAACTCGCGTTTCTGGCGACACCGAACAGCGACGAAGAGATCGAGATTTGCCAGATGCCGCCGGGCGCGGAGCCGGTAAAGGTGCAGCCGGACCTCATGCACCTGGCGTTCGAGGTCGAAGATCTCGCGGCCTACGAAGCTGCGATCAGGGCCAAGGGTTATGCGCTCAGTGATGGGCCGACCAAGACGAGCAGCGGCTCGGTCATCGCTTTCATCGATGCGCCGGAGGGCTACGAGGTGGAGTTGATTCAACGCGCGAAGTGAGTGCGGGCGCTGCCGAGACTGCCGTGCGTTCCCGCTGGGCCGAGGCTTGGCCGGACGTGCTGGCTTTTGTCGCGGTACTCGGGGTGGCGTGGAGGGCCAAGTGGCAGACCCGTGACCTGATGTGGAGCCTGTGGCTCTCGAGTCTGGCGTCGGCTACGCGACGCTGATCTGGGTGGTGTCGCGACCGCTGAGCAAATTCGGGGTCAATGCCTTTGCGCCCAAGGAAGCCGGACACACTGGAGCCAAGCTGGCGGTTGGCGGCGTCATTGGCGCGGGGGTGCTGTCCACCCTCGTGTTTTTCACGTTTCATTTCGGCATGTTTCACTTCGTGCATTCCGTTTTCCTGAATCACTTTTTCCCCATCGTGGAGTGGAACGACGGCTTTCCGTTTTCCGAACACTACCTCGAAGTGGTGAAGCGCTACTGGATCTTTTTGCCCGCGGCGTTCTTGGCCGAGCGCGCGGCGTTTGCCCCGAAGCCCGAGGCCGAGAAGGGTAAGGGCGGAGGCCATCGCCCGCCGCAAAGCGCGCAATGCCCGGGGCGAATCAAACGGCGACCTGTTTGCGCCCTACAAGAATGTGATCCGCATGCACCTGTTGATTTTCTTCTGCGCCGGCGTGTCGGCGGTGGGCCTCGATAATTTCGCCGTCTACGCCTTCGTTTACGCGGTCTATTTTTTGCCGTGGCGCCTGCTGAAGCGGGCTGAGCAGGAAGTGGGGTAGGGACGGACCGCCGGGCCGTCCGTCCGACGACGATATGGGTCAGGGAGACGCCGGCGTTTCCGATGCGGCGGGCCCAGCGGTCCCGCCCTACCGGTTGAATTCGCGCGGCTGGTCGCGCTCCCAGGCAAAGAGGTATTGCTGAGCGAGGCCGGCGAGGTTGCCGAAGTGCGCGCGGCCGAATTGGGCGACCTGCGCGGGCGTCCAGCCGTTGAGCCCATAGCGGCGGGCGAGTGCCTTCAAAATCCACGTGTCGACGGGAAAGGCCTCGAGCTGGCCGGCGCCGAAAAGCAGGACGCAGTCCGCGACCTTTTCGCCGACCCCGGGCAAGTCCATCAAGCGTGCCTTGGCCGCCGGGTAGGGCAGGTGCTCGGTTTCCTCCAGCCAACCAGGGCGGGCGGCGAGGTAGGCGGCGGTGCCCTTGATGTAACGGGCACGGAAACCCAGGAGGCAACCGCGCAACGCTGCTTCGGGAATCTGCGCGAGTTCGGCCCAGGTCGGCAGCTGGTGCCGGCCGGTGTCGGCATGCGGCAACGGGGCGCCGTATTTCTCTGCAAGGAGCGCGACCATCTGCTTGATCTGCACGATCTGTTTCGTGGCGCTGCACAGGAAACAGAGCAGCGTCTCGCCGAAAGGTTGGCGTGGTAGCCGCAGACCCGGGAAGGCTGCGAGGCAGGCGGCAAGGTGGGCGTCCGTGCGCCAAGGCAGCTGGTCGGCGAGCGCGGCGAAATCGGTATCGAGGCGCAGATAGGCACGCAACGCCTCGAGCCCAGCGGTTGATCCGGACGGGACGCGGCCGACGAGCGTGCCATCCGACTCCAATCGTAGCTGCGCGACTTGATCCGCCCATTGGCCGGTCCACGTGCCGTTGGGGTCGACCCGCCATCGGAAGGCCTGGCCGCCGTCGAGCGTTTCGGCGAGAACGTGCGGGTTCAGGGGGACGCCGAGCGGCGTCCACGGCGACCACGCGGAGAGCTCGGCGGAGTTCATGGGCGCGTCAGTTGGCGTCGCCGTCGGGCATGCGCCAGAGGAAACTCTGGCTGGCCGCCAGTTCGCGCTCATCGGCGGTGAGCAGCCGCAGGTGCCACGCCACGGGCTGCAAGTCCCGGCCGGCCCAGTCCTTGCCGGTGAGGCCGAGATTGTAGACATGGCTGCCGGCAGTGAGCGTGGTCTTGAAGGTGTAGGTTTTCGGCTGCGGCGAGTCCTGAGTGATGATTTCGAGCACGAAGCGGGCATTGGCCTCGGCGGCGCCGCGGTTGTGCACTCGGGCGAGGAAGTAGAATCCGTCGCGCTCCTCGGGTTGGGTGCGCAGCATCGTTTGTCGTCCGCTGTTCTCTTCGCCGCCAAAATATTCCGAGATGCGCACGAAAGAGGCGGTGTCGCGCCAGGCCGGCCAGATGCGCGTGAACTCGACGGGACCGTCGGCGCGAACGGCCGTCGACAGGGCGGCCAAGGCGAGCGCGAAGGAAAGGAAACGCATGGCGGCACAGTGGTGGCATCCGCCGCGCGGCACAAGCGTGACCTCGCGTTCCATCGCCGTTCCGTCGATTGCGCCTTGGTCCACGCCCAGATGTCCCGGCAAGTTGTAACGTATTACGTTACAAACCACGCTGGGCCGCTGCGGGAGGATTTCCGGGAGAGTTGTAACGTAATACGTTACTAACGGCGGCGGGTCAGTCGGTGAGCGACACGAGTTGAAAGCGGCGGAAGCCGAGGGGGGCGGGGGTCCAGCCGCGGACGGAGGGGTGGACGAGGTAGGTTTGGGCGCCGAAGTAGAGGGGTGCGATGGGGGCGGCGGCGAGGAGGAGGGATTCGGCTTCGTGCAGTTGAGCGAAGCGATCGGATTCGTCGACGGTTACGGCGGCGGTGGCGAGGAGAGCGTCGTAGCGGGCGTCGGCCCAGCCGGTCCAGTTGTAGGCGCCGCCGCCGGTGAAGAGTTCGAGGAAGGTAACCGGATCCGGGAAGTCGGCGGTCCAGGCGGAGAGGCAGGCGGTGTAGTTCAGGGTCTGCTGATTTTGGATCCAGATTTTCTGCTCCACCTGCGTGATCGTGGCAGTGACGCCGAGTTCGGTTTTCCACATCGCTTGGATGGCCTCAGCGAGCCGCGGCATGATCTCGTCGTTGCGCACCATGAGTTCGATTGCCGGCAGGCCGGCGCCTTGAGGGTGGCCGGCCTCGGCGAGCAGGGCGCGGGCGGCGTCGGCGTCGACGCGCACGGAGTCGGGCGCATCGTAGCCGCCGGTGTGCGGCGGGGTGAGCGAGGCGGCGGGCAGGCGGCTGCCTTGCAGCACGGAGCGCGCAAGCAGGTCGCGGTCAAGGGCGAGCGACAGCGCGCGGCGCACGCGGGGATCGGCAAAGGGTTCACGCGTGACGTTGAAGCGCAGAAAATTGGTCTGCAGGAGCGGGTCGACGCGCAGCTGGTTGGGGGCGCGTTCGCGCCAAGCGGCGAGCTTGGTGACCGGCAGGTTGAAGGTGACGTGCAGCTGGCCCGCGCGGTAGTTGCGCTCCTCGTCGTCGGGTTTCTCGATCGGCAGAAACACAATGTGCTCCAGCTGCGCCGCGGCGGCGGCGCGGTGGTGCGGATTTTTGTCGAGGACGATGCGGACGTTGGGCTCCCACGCGGCGAGCTGATAGGCGCCGTTGCTCACAAGATTGCCGGGGCGGGTCCACGGCTGGCCGCGCCGCGCGATGGCATTAAACTTTTCGAGGTTGCTCGGGTTCAGGGGAAACCACGCGGGAAGCGAGACGAGGGCGGGGAGGTAAGGCGTGGG